>JBGPZR010000060.1:0-8985 GCA_041493845.1 Terriglobia bacterium
GATTCCCCCGCATGGGCCAGCAAAAATTGGAAGCGCCAACCCACCGACCTGCGCGACGCTTACCGGTTTATGGAGGCGATGGCGCGCCGATGGCGCGGCCAGGTGACGGCCTTTGAACCTTGGAATGATTCCGGCGGTTGGATTTGAATCGACCGCAGGTGGAATCATGGGCGGGAGTGATTTAACGCACGGCTCGGTGCGGCGTTACCATCCATCGCGCAGCCTCGAAACCTCCGCGCTTGAGATCCAATCTCGCACTGACGGACACTTTTTCAGACGCGCATCCCGTCGAAGAGTCACGCGGGGGCGCGCTGAGAATCTATCACTGCAGGCACAGTCCTTTTGTTCCTGAAGCTAGAATTCCCCAAACGCCATAAATTCCGGCTCCAAGATAGCTTGAATGACATCCCTGCGAGCAATGATGCCAACGAGTTTGTCCTGGCTTGTCACAGGCACCCGAACAATGCGGTGCTCCTCCAAGCACTTCATCACGTCCTCGATTGGTGTTTCCACATCTACGGTAAGTGGCGGGCCCGTCATCACCGATCCCGCAGTCAGGTTCTCCAACCGCTTGCCTTCGTTCAATGCGCGAACAATGTCTGCTTCCGTGATGACCCCCACGACCCTCCCGTCGGCGTCGGCAACGGGCATTCCACTGAACTCATTGACGACGAGTTGGGTTGCAACGTCCCGCAATGAAGCGCGGGGGGTTGCGGCGATAACGGGTTGCTGCATTACGTCCTGGGCTGTCAAAGAGGTGCGCGCCGGTGCGCGCTGCACGGCCGTCGATTTTTCAGTCATTGTCTTGACCCCTTCCTAGCGTTTGGTGGGCTTTACCGTCGCACCTCTGTTGCGCGTGGCCACGCCCACATCTTTCAACATAGCTACAGCTCGGCGGTTGTCACAGTGCCCCGCGTCACGCACGAGCGTGCGGAGTATCACAGTGCATCCGAGCAGGGTGCCATGGCATGACCGGTGCGGCAGAGGAAGGCTCTGAAGTGTCGTAATTTGCTTCGGAACGCCGGCCGGAAGTGCCGGTTGTCGCATTTCAGCCGCCCTGGGCACCAGCCAAAAACTGGATTCTCCTAGAAGTTCGAAGACCCGTCTGGATGTGATACGCCTCACATATGCGCGTGACGTAGGTCAGCGCGGCGTGATCGAGGTTAGTAGGAGAATTTGCGCAGGTAGGAAGGACACGCCAAACATGCCGGCCATCATTGTGAGGCAAATGACAGCGAAGGACGTCGCAGAAGTGGTGGCCCTGCAGAGAAGAGTTTACCGGGAGGTACTTGCCTGGTCCGCCGAGGAGCTCAGGCACCACCTCATTGTCTTCCCCGAAGGCCAGCTCGTCGCGGTGGACGAGGGCGGCCAGATCGTCGGCTCTGCGAGTTCGCTTGTCATTGATTGGGACGATTACGCCGAGTCAGCAAAATGGTCGGCAATCACCGGTCGTGGGACCTTCGACACCCATAACCCACTGGGCAAGACCTTGTACGGCGCAGACGTGTGCGTCGACCCGCTCGCACGCCGGCATGGTATCGGCTCTCTTCTTTACGAAGGTCGCAAGAAGATCGTGAGGGAACGTGGACTCAAGCGAGTGCTGACGGGTGGAAGGATTCCGGGGTACGCCAGCGTCTCCAGCGAAATGACCCCGCAGGAATACGTGGCCGAAGTGGTCCGCGGCAAGAAAAAAGACCCTACCTTGAGCTTTCAGCTTGCGAACGGGTTCGTGGTCCTGGACGTTGTCCCGGAATATCTGGAGGACAGCGAATCGCGCGGCTTCGCGACCTTGCTTGAATGGCTGAACCCCGAATACTTGACCACTGTAAGCCTGCAAGCCGGCGAGCCCCCAGCAGCCTTCGCGGATCACGAGGAGAGGCGTGCTCATGAGCATCCTCGGGCGTCCCGCGTGCGGATCGCAGCCATGCAGTATCTGCTGCGACCCATCAATAGGTTCGAAGACTTTGCAACACAGGTCCAGTTCTTCGTCCGCAGCGCCCAAGAGTACGGAAGCCACTTCGTGCTGTTCCCCGAGTACTTCACGATGCAGCTTCTGAGTTACATGCGAGAACCCGCTCCAGCGCGAGCCGTACGGCGCCTGGCGCAAATGACCCCGGAGTATGAAGAGCTATTCAAGCGGCTGGCGATCGAAAGCCGACTTTACATCATTGCAGGGACGCATCCCGTGATTCAGGCCGGTGAACTGTTCAATGCGGCACACCTTTTCACGCCAAACGGCCGGGTGTTCCGGCAGAAGAAGGTGCATCTAACCCAGACTGAGAAGGGTCCTTATCAGATGAGCCGAGGCCACGGTTTCTATGTCTACCATACGGATTACGGCAACATTGCCATCCTGGTATGTTACGACGTGGAGTTTCCCGAAGCAGGCCGCGTGCTGGCTGAAGCTGGCGCCCAGATCGTTTTCGTTCCTTCCTGCACGGACGAGAGGCAGGGATTCTGCCGGGTACGCTACTGCGCTCAGGCCCGCGCCAGCGAAAATCAGATCTACGTCGCCATGGCAGGCACGGTGGGAAATCTTCCCGAGGTTCCGTGCATGGCCACACATTATGGCCAGGCAGCGATCCTGACTCCCTCGGACTATTTCTTTGCTCGAGACGGGATCGCGGCCGAGGGTACAGTGAATCAGGAGCAGATGGTCATCTCCGATGTCGATCTGAATCTTCTCGATGAGCAGCGCGTCAACGGGACCGTCCTGCCCCTCAATGATTTGATCAGAGACGCATACGATCGCGTGATCCACTATGTGGACCGACGCGACGGAGACAAACCGGCCCTGTCGCCAGAAATGGCCGGTCGCGCGCGGAGATCAGAGTGAGAATCCTGAGCCGATCGCGAAACCTCGGGCGAGATCAGAAACGTGAGTGAGGAGCATCCCCGTGAAAATTCCAGTCCACATCGTGTTCCGAAATATCGAGCCATCAGAAATGGTCGAAGAATTGATTCGCAATGAAGCCGCAAAATTAGAGACCTTCTCTGACCGGATCATGGGCTGCCGAGTCGCCGTCGAGATTCCGCATCGCCACAGGCGCAAAGGTAGCCCCTATCACGTTCGCATTGACTTGACCTTGCCCGGGAAGGAAATCGTTGTAAAGCGCGCGCCAAGTCTGGCGCAGAGAACCAAGCAAGAGGGCGAACTGAATCTGACGAAGGATCTCGAAGTGGATATCCCGCACAAGAATCTCCGGATCGCAATTAACGATGCGTTCAAAGCAGCGGGCCGACGTTTGCAGGACTGCACTCGCCGCCAGCGTGGCCAGGTGAAATCTCACGAATCGCGCCCAGTAGCGCAGGTGAGCAAACTGCTGCCTGACGAGGGCTATGGTTTTCTCACAACGCCCGAGGGACGGGAGATTTATTTCCACCAGGACAGTGTTCTCAATCGAGGCTTCCATCGCCTAAGAATTGGGACGAAAGTGAGCTTTGTTGAAGAGCAGGGAGAGAAAGGGCCCCAAGCCAGTACCGTCCGGCTTGCTGGACCCAATGGCAAGCCGCGGATCACCAAGCCGCCGGCAGCGGCGGCCGGCTGAAGCGATTGGGATATCCCCACTTTCAGTTTCCCGAAGAGCGGGCATGCCACACAAAGCGCGTTTGCAGGTCGAGCGATCCTACACGGTGAGCTTCTGGGGCGGGTGTTCTACTTTGCTGGATGCGAAGGAATGGGGAATAAACCTCTGATGGTCTTCGAGGTTCAGGGCTGGCTCCTCGCGATGTAGGCACCAACGGTCCAAAACCACATGCCGCGAGAACCATTGGCTGGCCAGGAGGAAGCGAGCGGAAAGACTAACCAGGCGGGCGTGAAATGCCGGGTGAACCACTCCGCGGCAACCCTTGCCACTTCTTCGAGTGTGCCCGGCTCTTCGAACAGATGCGTCGCACCCGGGATGATTACCAGCTTCTTGTCAGGACACTTGAGGTGTGCCAAGGCCGCACGATTCATGGTGATGACTGGTTCGTCGTCCCCTCCGACGATCAGCAGCGTTGGCGCACGCACAACGGCGAGGGCGCTGCCTGCGAGATCGGGCCTGCCGCCGCGCGAGACGATTGCGGAAACAACTCTTGGGAACTCGGCAGCCGCCACGAGCGCCGCGCTCGCCCCGGTACTGGCTCCAAAATAACCCACCTTCAGGTTTCGTGTGTCCTCATCATTTGCAATCCAGCGAGTCGCACCGACGAGGCGCTTCACAAGGAAAGGAATGTCGAAACGAAGCTCGCCGCTGTATTGATCAATCGATTCTTCCTGGCGGGTCAAAAGATCAAACAGCAAGGTTCCAATGCGCTGCGACTGGAGTATCTGCGCCACGTAGCGATTGCGTGGGCTGAGGCGGCTGCTTCCACTGCCGTGCGCAAACAGGACTATCCCCTCTGCGCCTTTGGGAACAACCAGCGTGCCTGCGAGCGTCACCCCTTCTACATCGATCAAAACCTCGCGCCTAGTCCCATCCAATTTTAGCTCTTGGCCCAGAATCATGATTGACCTCCTTTCTAAGAGGCAAGCACCTTTCTACAGCATGGATGGATACGTCTCGGGAACTTCGCCTGCCTCCCACGCCGCCGTTCGCTCCAGAGGCTCGACCGCACGAGTTTCGTCGTAGTGCAGGACGACATCGAACTGATCTGGAAGCTGAGCATGAAAGTAGTGGCTCGCGCGCTCCGATTGCGGCAGATAGATCACCCCGATCGCGCGCTCCAGGCGCGGTTCCCGCAATGCGACTGTGGCTTCTTCCCTCTTGCCGAGCCGAAGCAGGAAATTCGGGATACCGGTCTGGTGGAAGATATTCTCGTAACTCCCCGGCAGCGCGGGCCGAATATGTTTCCGTTCGGCAGGACTGTCCCATCCAGACGCTGCGGTCACAGTACCGGCGTGCGTGGTAAACCCAACGAGCGTCGCTTCTTTGCCGTACCGTTGACGCACCAGTTGGCCTAAATTCAGTTCGCCCCGTTGACCCATTTCCGTGGCCCGGGCATCCCCAAGATGAGAGTTGTGCGCCCAGACGACAACCTTCGCGCTTGCCCCGAGATGGTGCATGAGCGCATCCAATGTCTCCGCCATATGGGTGTCACGCAAATTCCAGGAGGAGACTCTCTCGTGAAACATGGAGCGGTAGTATTCCTCGGCATTCTTCACCAAACGAGCATTCTGTTCCGCGAAGAAGAATGCGTCCCGGGCAACCCGGCCATCGCGGCTGGCAAGATCCGCGGCGCGCCTGCGCATTTCCATCCACTGGTTGATGACTTCATTTTCACAGCTCTTGCTCAGGCCGAAACTGCTGGCGTATCCGTACGCCTGGGTGTCTTCGCCAAAACTGTCGAAGCAGGCATAACGATAGCGTGCGCGGCGGGCAGCCTCGGGATCCACTTTGTCCAAGAAATCCAATACCGCCCGAATCGAGGCGTGCAAGCTATACAGATCGAGTCCATAGAAGCCAGCCCGCTTGGAGTGCCGATGCTCATTGTGGTTGCGCAGCCAACCGACGAAATCGAGAACGTCGGCGTTGCGCCACATCCACGCAGGAAATCTCTGGAAGCCCGACAGCGCGTCGATCGCATCCTCGTCATCGCCCTCAAATCGCACGTATTGGTTAACGCGATATGCATCCGGCCAATCGGCTTCCACTGCCACGGCGGTGAAATCTTTTTCGGTGATCAGACGCTTCGTAATCTGCGCACGCAGGCGATAGAACTCGTGAGTCCCATGCGTCGCTTCTCCGATCAGCACGAAACGCGACTCGCCAATGGCTTTCAGCAAGGGATCAAAATCCGTGTTATCTCCCGTAAGCGGGTGCGCTGACTGACGAACCACGCTTACCAGGTCGTGTTCGTGTTTGGCGAGCATTCTGGCACCTCTACTTTCGGGACCATGAGCAACTCGGCTGATCTATTGCTCTCGGCACTTTCATCTACATATTCACCTGCAGCCACCGACGCGCACTGGTCCCCGCAAGCTCTTCTCCGCAAAAGTTACCATGAACGCTCGAGGACCTGCGGTCAGTGAAGAGAGTCACATTCCTATGTGAGCCACGTCACGCGGAAGGTCGATAGGGCGAACATGGCCGAGCACATTCTTCCCGCTTTGGAAACTTGAAGTTGCTGGAGCTTGCGCAAGGCGACGCGCAGCCCTTCGCAACGGCTCCTGCAAGCAAGAGTCTGATGACAGGATGTACCAAGGTCCAAGCCGGCCAGAAAAACCGCCCATCAATTTCAGCTTTACGACACGGGCTGAGATGTAGATTCTGACTCGCGCTGATACAATGTGCCGGTCAGTTCAGGGATGGTGGCCATACGAAGATGGATCTGACAACATTTGCCAGGGAGGCGGTGGCCGACTTTTGTACCGTCGGCGCCGTTGCTCCCAGTTCGCGTTACCTCACTCGGGCCATGCTGAGACCACTTCCGCTCAAGAGGGCGCAGGTAGTTGTTGAATTGGGCTCCGGCACCGGGGCCATGACGCAAGCACTGCTCAAGCTGATTCCACTTGATGCTACTCTGCTTGCCTTCGAGATTAATTCCCGTTTTTCCCGGCACCTAAAGTCGAATGTCTCCGACTCGCGCTTGGATGTCATCAATGCCAGCGCCGAGACGCTCCGCAAGGAGGTACAGCGTCGCGGGCACGAGCGTGTCGACGCGGTAGTCTCTTCGCTGGCACTGGGTTTTATGCCCGATTGGCAGAGGCGCGCCTTCCTGAGTGAGCTCGGGAGCCTTCTCGGTGAAGCGGGCGTCTTCACCCAATTTCAATATTTCCACGCCCTGCAGTTGAAGAACGGGCAGGTGAGGAGGTTCGATCTGATGGAACTCCTGCATCGGTACTTCCGGTCAGTGCAGCGGAGGGTCATCTGGCGGAACCTGCCTCCCGCGTTCGTTTTTGTGTGCCGAGGGCCGTTGAGCGCGGAGGCAACGCGCTTACTGCGATCCAAGGTCCGGCCGCCGGGCCATGCAAAATCGAGGAATCTCCGCCACGAGCTGGCTGATCCAAAAAGTTCCAAGATCGTCCTCTAGCGCGCCAGTTCCTCCCGTCTTGATAGAAGCGCGCTCTATCTTAACCCCTAACGGTAAGCACGGGACAGATCGCCGCGGTAACGACCTTATAGGCTGTGGACATCCCCAGATGCGTGGACGCGCCCGGGAGCGCTGGAGCGGGCTTCACACCGAGGATGATCAAATCCATGGCAAGTTCCTCGGCGAGGTCCAAGATCTTCTGGGCGGGTTCGCCCGATTCAACGCAGGTCTTCGGATCACATGCGCGCTCCGTTCTCGGCGGTATCAGGTTACGAAGTGCGGTCTTCAAGGGGGCTGCCGGGACGTCGTCGGCATCGCGCTTGGTAACGTGGAGAAGGTAGAGACGCGCCTGGTTTTCCTGGGCAAGTGAAATCGCGTAGGGAGCGGCGGCCAACGATTCGGGACTGAAATCAGTCGGGTAGAGGATCGTGTGCATATGCGCGATCGTACCCGGTTCCCCACGAACCCTTGGTCCCACCGTCAGAACCGGGCAAGATGCCTGCCGAAATATCTTCTCAGCAACGGAACCCATGAGCACTTTGCTGACACCGGAACGGCCGTGAGTTCCCAGAACGATCAAGTGAATTTCATTCTGGGCGATGATCGCGGCGAGTTCGTCCCAAATATCTCCCTTCCGGATCATGAGCTCGTGCTGTATTTCCTTGAATTGCGGCTCGATGGTGGCCATAGATATTTTGGCTTCCCGCACGGCTTGCGCTGCGATTGCCTGCCACGCGACTGTTGGAGAAGAATTCGGAAACGGAAACAATGAGATCACATGCGCGGCAAATACCTTGGAATGATACTTTCGCGCAATGGCTAGAGCATAGGGTAGCGCCGGAGCCGAACGCGCCGAGAAATCGGTGGCGTAGAGGACGTTTTTCAGCAGAACTTGCGCGGGTATGGGTCGCGTGGCTATCGTCCACCTCTAACGGCTGGCGCTCTCCGGCCGGCTGGGACCGGCCGGAATCCGACCAACTTCGACTGAACAGTCTGCATGGCGAATCACGGCGCCCGACACGCTGCCCATCAGGAACCAATTCAAACCTCTCCACTCATGCAGCCGGCCTCTGGGCAATACCGTTGAAATCTGGCGGCCGGCAACCTGGATCAGCGGATGGAGGCGGCCTTCTCCAGATCAGAAACGGTCAGTACCAGAGTCGCCTTCTTGGAACCGCTTGCGGCCGTGCCGTAGCCCGCCGCGATATTAATATTTTGCGCCGCCAATTTGCCGGCAAATTCGCCGAGACATCCGGGTGAATTTGGCAACTCCACGGTGAGCACGTCCTGTTCCGTGTAGGGAAACCTTACGCCATCCAGGATCTTTTTTGCTTTGCCGGCGTCATCGACAACTATCTGAACGGCGCCGCGCACGCCAAATGTGGCGCAGTTCATGGCAACAATGTTCACTTTTTCGTCGCCGAGCATTTTCGCCAGGTGGGCGAGCGTCCCCGGCCGGTCTTCGCAAGACACGGTCAATTGCTTAGCTTTCGGCATCAGGCACTCCTTGGGGAGTTGACGGACGATTAAGGCTCGTTCCTTGCCCTGAGCCCTAAGAAAGTATGCATCTGGCAGTTCGGTCAAGACGTGACGAACATCACTTTCGTGAGTGAGTCAGGTCACACCGCCGGGAGCGCAGTTGAATTAGGGTTGTGGTGATCGATCGAACCAGCCAGCAACTTAGGACTTGGCCTGGAGGACAGCATGGAAAAACAATACATATATCGGGTCACGGGGGTCGCAACCAAAGTTCGCAGCGGCACGCTAACCGCTGACGAAATTCAACCGACCATTACTTTCAGCGCGCCGCCTGAATTTTACGGACAGGCAGGTCAGTGGACACCGGAGCACCTGCTGATGGCCTCGGTGGCAGGTTGCTTCATCAGCACATTCTCGGGAATTGCGGAGTTTTCAAAATTTGAATTCGTTTCGCTCAACCTGGAAGTCGAGGGGGTCCTGGAAAAAGACGAA
>JBGPZR010000202.1:0-4898 GCA_041493845.1 Terriglobia bacterium
GTCACCGCCGGCGCGTGGTGGGTCCGCACTGTTCCCTGGGAACGCAGCCACCACATCGCGAATCCTGCGATTGCGCCTGCCTCGATGGACGGAGAAGGCGACGGCCCGAGCGGCCCATTTTTCCCCAGCTCCGCGCAGACCGCGCATGGCGGCCAGATCCCAGCCAACTATTTCATGGAATCGCAGACCTGCGAGCGCTGCCACGCGGACATCTACCGCCAGTGGCAAGGCTCGGCGCACCATTTTTCGTCGTTCAACAACGCGTGGTATCGCAAGAGCGTCGAGTACATGCAAGACGTGGGCGGCGTGAAACCCTCGAAATGGTGCGCCGGGTGCCACGATCCCGCGCTGCTTTTCAGCGGCATGTTCGACCGGCCGGTCCGCGAGATTGAGGATACGCCGGCCGCGCAAGCGGGCCTTGGCTGCATGATGTGCCACTCCATCGCGCAGGTAAAGAGCACCATGGGCCAGGGGGATTTCGAGTTGGAGTATCCGGCGCTCCACCGGCTCGCCGCCAGCAAGAATCCGCTGGTCCGGCGACTGCACGATTTCGTCACCGAGCTGAACCCCGAGCCGCACCGCCGCGTTTTCCTGAAGCCGTTCATGCGCACGCAGACGGCGGAATTCTGCTCCACCTGCCACAAAGTGCACCTCGACGTGCCGGTGAATCACTACCGCTGGATCCGCGGCTTCAATGATTACGACAACTGGCAGGCCAGCGGCGTCTCGTGGCAGGGTGCGCGGTCGTTCTACTATCCGGCAAAAGCGATGATGTGCGCGGATTGCCACATGCCGCTTACAAAATCTGCGGACGCCGGAAATATCGAGGGTTCGATCCATTCGCACCGCTTCCCCGCGGCGAATACGGCGCTGCCCTTCATCAACGAAGACGGCGCGCAGCTCACCGAGACGGAGAAATTCCTCACGGACAAAGAAGTGAGTGTGGACATCTTCGCGATTTCTCCCGAAACGGCCGCGCCGAAAGCTGCGGGCGGCGCTGCTGCTCCCGCGGCCGCAGCTCTTCCGGCGCCGGGCATCGCAACCACTTTCGCCGTGGGCGAAGAATCGGAAGCGGCAATCCCGATGAACGCCTCGCCGGAATCGGCGACGCCCGTCGCCCTGCTCACTGCGCCGCTGAATCGCACGGGCGCATCGGTGCGCCGCGGCGAAACTTATCGCGTGGACGTGGTGGTGCGCACGCGCAAGCTCGGGCATTTCTTTCCCGGCGGCACCGTGGACGCGTTCGATTGCTGGCTCGAGCTCAACGCCACGGACGAAAATGGCCAGACAATTTTCTGGAGCGGCCGCGCCGAAGACGATGGCAAAGGGCCCGTGGACCCCGGCGCGCATTTCTACCGCGCGCTGCTGATTGATTCCCATGGGCATGCCATCAACAAGCGCAATGCCTGGGCTGCGCGCGCCACTGTCTATGCGCATCTGATCCCGCCGGGCGCCGCCGATACGGCGCACTTTCGCATCCAGATTCCGGTAAACGCGGGCGACCATCTGCGGCTTTACGCGAAACTCAATTACAGAAAATTCGCCTGGTGGAACACGCAATTTTCCTTCACCGGCGCCTACGGCCCGAATCCGCCGCCCGCCGCTTTCACTCCCGATTATGATGATCGGCATATCGTGTTCTCTGGCGATCCGGCAAAAGTCCCCGGAGGGAACAAGGGCGTTCCGGCGCTGCCAATTGTCGTAATGGCGGAAAACTCGGTCGAGTTGAAAGTGATTCCAGCGGCCGCGCCCGCGACGAAACCGGAAGTCGCCCTCAGCGGCGACGACTGGACGCGCTGGAACGATTACGGCATCGGGCTGTTTCTCCAGGGCGACCTGACCGGCGCAGCCGCGGCATTCGAAAAAATCACCCAGGCCGATCCCTCGAATCCGGACGGCTGGGTGAATCTTGGGCGCGTCCGCGTGCAGGAAGGAAATCTTTCTGCGGCGCGCGAGGTGCTTGATCGCGCTCTATCGCTCAGCCCGCATCTGGCGCGCGCGCATTTCTTCTACGCGAAAATGCTGCGCAATGAGGGAAATTACGACCAGGCGATCACGCATCTCCGCGAAGTGCTCGCGCAATATCCGCGCGACCGAGTGGTCCACGATGATGTCGGCCGCATACTTTTTCTCCAGCGGCGCTATGCCGATGCGGTGAAAGAATTCAACGCCACGCTGGCCATCGATCCCGAAGACCTCGAGGCGAATTACAACTTGATGCTCTGCTACACGGGAATGGGTGAACCGGAACGCGCCGCCGAATTTCAGAAGCGCTATTTGCGCTTCAAGGCCGATGAAGCCTCGCAGACGCTCACGGGCCCTTATCGGCTCACACACCCCGAAGACAATCTCGAGCGCCAGCCAGTCCATGAGCACGGGTCTCTACCTGTGCCAAAGGCCGCTGCGAAAAACATCGCGCTCGGCACACAGCACGCAAAGGAGTCTGACTGATGGCTCACCACGCTCGACGTACTCAAGTTCTGGCCATGTGTGCTGCAATCGCGGTCATCTCGCTCGGTGCAGCCACGGGCGGCCGGCAGCAGAACAAAGCGCCCGCATCCGGCATTCGTTTCGAAGACATCACCGCCGCTGCGGGAATCCGCTTCACACACAATAACGGCGCCTTCGGCAAAAAATGGCTGCCCGAGACGATGGGCGCGGGCGTGGCGTTCCTCGACTACGACAACGACGGCTGGCAGGACGTCCTGCTTGTCAACGGCGCGGATTGGCCGGGCCATGCGCGGCGCCACACCACGCTCGCGCTCTACCACAATAATCACGATGGCACATTCTCCGACGTCACGCGCAAGGCGGGCCTGGCCGTCGAAATGTACGGCATGGGCGTGGCCATCGGCGATTTCAACAACGATGGCTATGACGACATCTTCGTCACTGCGCTCGGGCAGAATCATCTCTTCCGCAACAATGGCGATGGCACTTTCACGGATGTGACCAAGCAGGCCGGCCTGTGGGGCCCGAATGAATTCAGCACCAGCGCCGCCTGGGTGGACTACGATCGCGACGGCCACCTCGATCTCGTGGTCGCCAATTACGTCCAGTGGTCGCCCGAAACCGACATCTACTGCACGCTCGACGGCAAATCGAAATCCTATTGCACGCCCGAATCATACAAAGGAGCGTCCGTAAGGCTCTGGCACAATCGCGGCGACGGCACGTTTGAAGACGCGACGCAGAAAGCCGGCCTCTACGATCCCACTTCGAAAAGCCTGGGCATCGCTATCCTCGACGCGAACCAGGATGGCTGGCCCGATATTCTGGTCAGCAACGACACGCAGCCGAACAAGCTCTACATCAACAATGGCAACGGAACGTTCACCGAGAAAGGTGTCTCCGCGGGCATCGCCTACAGCGAAGATGGAATCGCGCGCGCCGGAATGGGCGTGGACGCGGCGGACTACGACCGGTCGGGCTACCCCAGCGTGATCATCACTAATTTTTCGAACCAGATGCTCGCGCTCTATCACAACGAGCACAACGGCCTGTTCGTTGACGAAGCTCCGCATTCGGACATCGGCCACGCCACTCTCCTCACGCTCGGCTTCGGCTGCTTCTTCTTCGACTACGATCTCGATGGCTGGCCCGATATCTACGTCGCGAATGGCCACATCGAAGACTCCATCGAACGCGTGCAGCCGCGCGTGCGCTACGCCGAGCCGCCACACCTGTTCCGGAATCTCGGCAACGGAAAATTCAGCGAGGCGACATTTTCGGCTGGCGCGGCGTTCGCATCACCCCGAGTGGCGCGTGGCGCCGCTTACGGCGACATCAACAACGACGGCGCACTCGACTTGCTCGTCTCGACCAACGGCGGCGCGCCCGCGCTCTTCCGGAACACCGGCGCATCCGGTCACAGCCTGCGGGTGAAACTGGTCGGCACGAAATCCAACCGCGACGGCATCGGCGCAGTGGTGCGCGTCACTGCCGGCAGCGACGCGCAGTCCCAGATGCTGCGCAGCGGCTCAAGTTATCTCTCCTCGAGCGAGCTTGTGCTTACCTTCGGGCTTGGCTCGCACGCGCAAGCTGACGCGATCGAAATCCGCTGGCCCAGCGGCCAGATGGACAAACTTACAAGCGTTCCCGCCGATCAAATCATCACCGCGAAAGAAGGCGCCGGGATCGCCGCAGCGAAACCACTCGCGAAGCGGTAGAATGTGCCGGGCTCTCAGCCTGCGTATCGCATGAATCCAGGGACACGAATTGCTGCTTTGCTCGTCGCACTCGTCTGCGCTGCTTCCGGCGCGGGCGCGCAGAAAGGGCGCGTCCACGCGCCACAGCCAGCCGCCAAGACCCAGGCTCAGGCGAGCAAGCCGGACCCACTCGCGAAAATAAAGCGTGAGAACAATTTCGGCGTGGCGCTGATGAATCGCCAGCAATTCGAAGCGGCGCTCGGCAAATTCCAGCGCGCCTGCATTCTCGACGCGCAATCGGATGTCGGCTGCTTGAATTCGGGTATTGCGCTGCTCAATATGCAGCGGTTCGACGACGCCCGCCGGATCCTCGCCAAATCGGCGGAGCGCGACCCGCAGAATCCGCGCGCGTGGTTCAATCTGGGCCTGCTCGAAAAAGCCACCGACCACCCGGACGCCGCGATCGAAGATTTCGCGAAGGCAGCGGCACTTGATTCCGCGGACGCCGATTCGCACTATTTTCTCGGCCTGCTCTATTCACAGCAGCAGCAATACGATAAAGCGATTGCCGCATTTCAGGCTGCGCTGAAGCTGAATCCGTTTCACGTTTCCGCTGAGTTCGGGCTGGCGCAGGCTTCGCAGCGCAAGGGCGACAATGAATCCGCCAAAAAACATCTCGACCGCTTCCAGCACCTGGTGGTGGAAAAACTTGGCAAGCCCATCAGCTTCATTTACGGCGAACAGGGAAAA
>JBGPZR010000434.1:0-2297 GCA_041493845.1 Terriglobia bacterium
AGATCGAGCGCCTGCCGAAAGTTTCCGGAGTCGCGGAACAATATCTGAGCAAGGCGTCGAACGCTGTGCTTGAGCGCGCCTTCGACGAAGCCCAACGCCTGAAGGACGAGTACGTCTCGACGGAGCACATCCTGCTGGGCATCGCTGCGGCGGACCGCGATCCGGCGGGGCAATTGCTTGCCCGCAATGGCGCCAGCCACGACGCGATTTTGCAGGCCATGGCCAGCATCCGCGGCAGCCATCGCGTCACATCGCAAAATCCCGAAGCCACCTATCGCGCGCTCGAACAATACGGACGCGACCTGACCGACCTGGCGCGCCGCGGAAAACTCGATCCGGTGATCGGCCGCGATGAAGAAATTCGCCGCGTGATGCAAATTCTGGCGCGCCGCACGAAAAACAATCCCGTGCTGATCGGCGAGCCTGGCGTCGGCAAGACCGCCATCGTCGAAGGCCTGGCGCAGCGTATCATCGCGGGCGACGTCCCCGAAGTGCTCAAGCCGAAGCGCATTGTGGCGCTGGATCTGGCGGCGCTGGTAGCGGGCGCAAAATATCGCGGCGAATTCGAAGACCGCCTGAAGGCGCTGCTGAAGGAAGTGACGGAATCGGAAGGCCAGGTGATTCTGTTCATCGACGAACTGCACACGCTGGTGGGCGCAGGCGCCGCCGAAGGCGCGATGGATGCTTCGAACATGCTGAAGCCGGCGCTGGCGCGCGGCGAGCTGCGTGCGATTGGCGCGACCACGCTCAACGAATATCGCAAGTACATCGAAAAAGATCCTGCGCTCGAGCGCCGCTTCCAGCCTGTCCGAGTGGGCGAGCCTTCCGAGGAAGATACCATCGCGATTCTGCGCGGCTTGAAAGACCGCTATGAAGTCCATCACGGCGTGCGCATCAAGGATGCCGCGATCGTCGCCGCCGCCATGCTTTCGCGGCGCTACATTACCGACCGTTTCCTCCCGGACAAAGCGATTGACCTGATTGATGAAGCCGCGGCCGGCCTGCGCATGGAAATTGATTCTCTGCCGGCTGAAATCGACGTCATCGAGCGGCGCATCATGCAGCTCGAAATCGAGCGCCAGGCGCTAAAGAAGGAATCGGACGCGCACTCTCGCGAACGTCTCGGCCAGATTGAGAAAGAGCTGAGCACGCTGCGCGAGCAGTCGAATGCCCTGAAGGCCCGCTGGCAGACGGAAAAGGAAGCCATCGGGCGCATCCGCAAAGTAAAGGAAGAAATCGAAGCGCTCAAGACCGAAGAGCAGCGCTACGAGCGCGCGGGCGACCTCTCGCGTGTGGCGGAAATCCGCTACGGCAAGATGGCGGCCGCAGAAAAAGAATTGACGGCCGCGCAGGACCGCCTGGCGGAGCTGCAGAAAGACCATCCGATCCTCAAGGAAGAAGTGGGCGAAGAAGAAATCGCAAAAATCGTGAGCAAGTGGACGGGCATTCCTGTCGGAAGGCTGCTCGAAGGCGAAGTGCAGAAGCTGGTGCACATGGAGGAGCGGCTGCGCCTGCGTGTGGTGGGGCAGGATCCAGCACTGGCAAGCGTGGCGAACGCCATTCGCCGCAGCCGGTCGGGACTGAGCGATCCGAACCGGCCGATCGGTTCGTTCCTTTTCCTTGGACCAACGGGCGTGGGCAAGACGGAAGTGGCCCGCGCACTGGCCGAATTTTTGTTCGACGACGAGCGCGCCATCGTGCGCCTGGACATGTCCGAATATATGGAGAAACATTCCGTCGCGCGGATGATCGGCGCGCCTCCGGGCTACGTGGGCTACGAAGAGGGCGGCCAATTGACCGAACAGGTTCGCCGGCGCCCCTACTCGGTGGTGCTGCTTGATGAAATCGAGAAGGCGCACCCGGACGTGTTCAATGTATTGCTGCAGATTCTCGAGGACGGCCGCTTGACCGATGGGAAGGGCCGCACGGTGGATTTCCGCAACGCCGTGATTATCATGACTTCGAACGTTGGCTCGACGGCGATCTTTGAGCTGGCAGAAAAAGACTTTAAGAAAGCGCGTGAACAAGCCATGGCCGCGCTGCGGGAGATCTTCCGCCCGGAATTCTTGAACCGCATTGATGATATCGTGCTGTTCCGGCCGCTGGGCAAGGAGCAGATCGATCGCATCATCGACATGCAGATTCGGCACCTGACGGAAAAACTCGCCGAGCGGCAACTGACGCTGAAACTGACTGCGGCGGCAAGAGCGCTGCTCTTCCGCGAAGGCTACGACCCGGCCTATGGGGCGCGCCCGATGAGGCGCGCAATCCAGCGGCTGATCCAGGACCCGCTGGCG
>JBGPZR010000094.1:0-7326 GCA_041493845.1 Terriglobia bacterium
GCGAAGCGGAGCGCTATGGTGTGACGATTGTGGGTAGTGAGATCGTCGGCCTGATTCCCAAGCGCGCCATTGAGTTGACTGCGGATTTTTATCTGCAACTCGAGAACTTTTCTCCCGCGCAAGTGTTAGAGAACAGATTAGAGGCTTCCCTGGGCGGCGCGGCGTCCGAGGGGCCGGGAAAGCTCGCCGCACTCGCGCAGCCATTCCTCGGCGCGGTCGCGCAGCCCACGGCGACACCCGGAGGCGGCTCAGTAGCGGCGCTTGCAGGCGCGCTCGGCGCGAGCCTGGGCCAGATGGTCGCGGGCCTCTCGCGCAAGAAAAAATCGCAGGCGGCCCATGTGGAGCAGTTGAGCGAAGCAGTTGCCGAATTTCACGCTGCTTCGCGCGCGCTGGCGGAAGCGATTGACCGCGACGCGGCTTCGTTCGAATCGGTGATGGCCGCGTACAAGCTGCCGCAGGGAAATGCTGAGGAGCAGCGGCGGCGCGAAAGCGCGATCCAGCAGGCGCTCCAGGGAGCGGCAAGAGTGCCGCTCGAAGTTGCCCGCAGAGCCGCGGAAATATTTGAGCGCCTCGGGCAACTGGAATCCATCTCCAGCCCTTCTATGCTTTCAGACATCCGCGTAGGCCGGCTGATGGCGGCCGCGGGGGTTCGAGGCGCGCTCGAAAACGTAGCCATCAATCTGGAGTCGATCATGGACGCTGCGTTTGCAGAGCGGATGAGATCGGAGTCCGCGTCGCTCCTGGCGCGCGTAGCAGAAAGTCCGGTGGGCGTGGGCCGACCGTAGCCTGTTTATTCAGTGAGGGGATGAAATCGTGAGACAGCCAATCATTCGCTATTTTGCAATCGCACTTCTGGCAGCAGCGTCGCTGCTAGCCGCCTTCACCGCTGTGCCCACTCGCAGCGCGGCAGGATCACTCAGTACAGCGATCATCGGAATGTTCCCGAAAGAGGTAGGCGAATTCGCCTACGCGGATTTGAAGTCGGCGCGAAAGTTTTCCTGGTTCCCGCAGATTCGCGAGCAGCTTCTCCCATCGCGGTTCCGCCAGTTCGAACAATTCCTTGCCACAGCAGGCGTGGACCCGAACACGCAGGTCGAAGAGCTAGCTTGGGCCGGAATCACTGTTGCGAAAACAGGCGGCGAGGAAATCGTGGGCGTCGCACTCGGCTCGTTTGATCCGTCGTCAACGGAAGCAAAATTCAAGCAACAGAAACTCCCTGTGATTGAATCGCACAGCTATCATCTCTACGCTTTCGGCAGCGGGACGGGAGCTAACGACATACTTTTTGTGTTTCTGGACTCCAATACGGCCGCCTTCGGCCATCGCAGCGCGCTTGAAAATCTGATTGACGTGCGCATGGGCGGCTCTGAGAGCCTCATGTCAAACAATCAGCTCTTTCCGCTGATCGGCGAGGCCAACGGCAGCGGCGTCATCTGGGCCGTGCTCGATGCGAAATATACGCACCTGGCGATGCAACAACTGATCCCGCAGGCAAACCAATTCCCCCAGGCCGCCGCGATTATCAACCGTCTGCACGCGATGACCATCAATGTGGATGCCGGCAGCGGCGTGGATGCGCACTTCCAGGCGGTCTGTGATTCCGTGGATGACGCGAATTTGCTCGGCGCCGCCATGCAGGCTGGTCTGATGTATCGGCGGTATCAGGAGGCGCAGGCGCACCCAGATCTTGCCGGCGTCCTCGACAATGTGCGCGTGACGCCGACCGGCGACCGCCTGAAGATCGATGCCCCCGTAAGCGAAGACCAGCTCGGTGCACTGATCCGCACCAAGGTATTCGCGGTTCCGATGTAGTTGGATTGCGGGAGCCGCCGACGGACCGGCGGCCGAGTTTCAGACTGTTGCTTTGCGCCCGCCACAATACTTGATGAGCTTCATGCGCGACCGCCCGTCGTGAGTCTCGTACTGCACGCGGTCCACGCGCGTGTCCTGAAGAGAATTGCTGATTCCCGCCATCGTGCCGTCGCCCCCACCCCCGCAAAAAGAATCCAGGCCGGCTGTGGGCAGCGCTTCGCCTGCGTGTTCGATAGTCACTTCCACGCGATCATGAAAATCCTCGACAATAATCTTCAGCGCGGAATTGTTGCCATCCTGGTCTCCCAGGAGCGGAAATGTTTCGCGGCAGGCATCCATCACAGCCGCCGCCAGGCCTTCCTGAACCTCGGATGCCAGACCGATTCGCTGGGCCGAGTGGGAAACGACGGCGCCGACCGCCGCCATCAGGCGGGGATCATTGTGCAATGATAATTCAGTGCGGGCAGGCTCAGTGGTCATCTTTTTCGGCGACGCGGACGTCACAGGCCTCCCGGCAATCCGGACAATAATACAGCCCATCCACGCAAAGACGGATATTGTACTGTGACTGGCAGAAGCAGCAATACTTCTCACAGGCGCATTGCGCCTCGGGCTTGTCGCACTGCGAGCAAACAACAGCCACCTGGACGATCTCCTTGTCCAACCCACAAATCCACTTCACTCAATACTAGGACAGGAAGCGACGCGCGACAAGCGGCTTTGCCCGCCTCTGTTACTGACGCAACGGGCGCGTGGCCGTTTCCTGCCCTGCGCTTCTCGCCGGGCGCGGAATGGGAAGAAGTACAAAGGGTCCTCCAGTTTCAGTTTCAGTTTCAGTTTCTTGACACCCTAGAACACGCGTGCTAGCTTCCTTGTTTCGTTGCAATCTTGAGAAATTCTCTGTGACCACGCCGGCCACCGCTGAACTCCGTAAGACTGCGCTGAACTCCGTCCATCGCCGCCTGGGCGCCAAGATGGTGAATTTCGGCGGCTGGGATATGCCCGTCGAATACTCCGGAATTATTGCCGAGCACATGGCTGCCCGCACGCAGGCGGGACTTTTTGACGTCAGCCACATGGGCGAACTGGAAATCCGGGGTCCGGGCGCGCTGGCACTGGTGCAGCATGTGACTTGCAACAACGCGGCGAAATTAGTAATCGGTCAGGCGCAATATTCCGGGCTGATGACATCGCGCGGGACGTTTGTGGACGACTTGCTGGTCCACAAGATTTCCGACACGCACTACCTTCTGTGTGTGAACGCGGGCAATCAAGACGCCGACTTCGAGCACGTTGTTGCGAACAATCGCTTTGACGCCACTGCTGAAAACACGGGGCCGCGCTATTCGCAGTTGGCGATCCAAGGTCCCCGGGCCAAGGAAATACTTCAGCGGCTCACGCAGGTCCCGCTCGATCCGATTCGCTATTATTATTTTGCGTTTGGGAAGGTGGACGGCGTCGAGTGCCTGATCGCACGGACGGGCTATACCGGTGAAGACGGGTTCGAGATTTATTTAGATCCGAATTTCTCAGAAAAATTGTGGAACAGCATCATGCAGGCGGGAGAGTTCGCGGGTCTGATCCCCTGCGGGCTGGGCGCGCGAAATACATTGCGGCTCGAAGCCGGCATGTGCCTCTATGGGCACGAGATTGACGACACGACCACCCCCTGGGAGGCGGGGCTGGGCTGGATTTGCAAGCTCGACAAGGGTCCGTTCCTCGGCAGTGATATGCTGGCGCGCCAGAAACAAACGGGCCTGGAACGCAAATTGGCGGGATTCGAAATGCTCGACAAGCGGATCGGCCGCGATGGTTACCCTGTTTTTATCGGCGGGCGAGAGGCAGGACGCGTCACGAGCGGTTGTCCGTCGCCGTTTCTGAAAAAAAATATCGGCATGGCCTACGTGCCGCCGGCGGCTGCCGCCATCGGCACCGAAATCGGAATTGGCATCCGCGGCCAATCGGCGCCGGCGCGGATTATCGCACTACCGTTTTACAAGCGGCCTCAATAGCGGAAACACGTTGAACAGGGGGCGGGGATGTACCCAAGCGACTATCGCTATACGAAAGACCACGAGTGGATCAAGCTGGACGGCCCGATGGGGACAATCGGAATCACCGACTACGCTCAGGCAGAACTCGGCGACGTTGTTTTCGTCGAATTGCCGAAAGCCGGGACGCAGGTCAAGGCCGGCCAGTCTTTCGGGACGGTGGAATCGGTCAAGGCTGTGAGCGAGATTTTCGCTCCGGTTAGCGGCGAAGTCGTCGAAACGAATGCGGCGCTCGCAGATTCGCCTGAAAAAATCAACCAGGACCCGCACGGCGCTGCGTGGCTTGTGAAGGTCCGCCTGGTTGACCCGAAAGAAATTTCCGGCCTGATGGACGCGGCTGCCTATCAAGCTTACATCGCCGAAAAGGCAAAGGAACACTCGACCTGATGCGCTATCTTCCCAAGAGCCCTTCCGAACGGCACGAAATGCTCGAAGCCATCGGCGCCCGGTCGGTCGAAGAGCTTTTCCAATCCATTCCAGCAAAATTCCGCCTGCGTGAACCTCTGCCGCTCCCCGGGCCTTTGTCGGAGATGGAGATCATTCAATACTTCCAGGCTCGTGCCGCGGAGAATGCGCGCGGCTTCACGTCGTTTCTGGGCGCCGGTGTGTACCAGCATCTCCGTTCCGTGGTCACCGATGCACTGGTGCAGCGCGGCGAATTCCTTACGTCCTACACGCCCTATCAGGCCGAAATGGCGCAGGGCACGCTTACCGCCATTTTTGAATTTCAAACGCTGATGTCCCAACTGACGGGGCAAGAAGTTGCAAACGCTTCGATGTACGACGGCTCGACCGCGCTCACCGAAGCTGTGCTGATGGCCGAACGACTCACTGGACGCCACCGCGTCCTCATCGCGCGCTCGGTGCATCCCGAGTATCGCCAGGTTCTCGCCACCTACGCAAAGAATCTGGGGCTTGAGATCGAGGAGATCCGCTACGCACCGTCCGGTCAGGTGGACCACGCAGCTCTCACACCCGAACTTCTTGCAGGCGCTGCCGCCATCGTCGTCCAGTCGCCCAATTTCTTTGGCGTGCTCGAGGAATTGCCGGCGCTCGCAGAAAAAACGCACGCTGCCGGAGGACTGGTTGTCACCGCGATTACGGAAGCGGTCTCGCTCGGAATCGTCCGGCCGCCTGCAGAAGCCGACATCGTCGCGATGGAGGGCCAGGCATTCGGAGTTGCGCCCAGCTATGGCGGCCCGTACGTGGGCGTGATCGCCACGCGCGAAAAATTCATGCGGCAGATGCCCGGACGCCTCGCGGGACAGACTACGGATGCCGCCGGGCGCCGCGGCTTTGTCCTGACGCTTGCGACACGCGAGCAGCACATCCGCCGCGAGAAGGCCACGTCCAACATCTGCACCAACGAAGCGCTGTACGCGCTGGTCGCAACCATCCACCTCTGCCTTCTAGGCAAGGAGGGGCTCCGCGAGATGGCATTGCAGAATCTCGCAAAAGCGCGCTTTGCGCAGGCCGAGCTCGAAAAGGTTCCCGGTGTCCGCCGCGTCTTCTCCGGGCCCACGTTCAACGAATTCACGCTCGAGTTTCCGCGCTCGGTGAAACTGATCAACACCGCTCTGCTGCGCGAGAAAATTGTGGGACCTTTTGCGCTTGGCACGCATTACCCTGAACTCACGAAGCGCGCGCTCGTGTGCGTGACCGAAACCACGCCACGCGCAGAAATCGAACACCTGGTCACCGCCGTCCGGCGGATTCTGGAAACACCGATTTGAGGAGCAGCCCGCTTTGAACTCGAAGACCACAGAAACCGAAACGCTTGCAGGCACTACTGGCGCCGCCAGCCGGCATATTAGCCGCGACGAACGCTTGATTTTCGAAAGATCCGCGCCCGGCAAGCGGGGGATGGAGCTTCCTCCGCTGGATGTTCCGGCGGTGGACCCCGCGACGGCTCTTGGCCGCGACTTTGTGCGCGACTCGATCGAAGGATTTCCCGAAGTGAGTGAGATTGAAGTGATCCGCCACTTCACCAGGCTCTCCAGCTGGAATTACGCCATTGATCTCGGGATGTACCCGCTCGGGTCCTGCACGATGAAATACAACCCGCGCGTAAACGAATTTGTCGCGCGCCTGGACGGTCTGGCGAGCGAACATCCACAGCAACCCGCGGAAGTCTCCCAGGGATGCTTGCGCATCCTCCACGACTTGCAAAAGTGTTTGCTTGCGATCACAGGCATGGACGCGGCAACGCTGCAGCCTGCCGCCGGTGCGCAGGGTGAGCTGACGGGCCTGCTGATCATTCGGGCGTACCTCGAGAGCCAGGGTAACGCGCGCAAGAAAGTTTTGATTCCGGATTCGGCGCACGGCACGAACCCTGCTTCGGTCGTGATTGCCGGCTACGAAGTGCAAAACATCAAGTCGAACCAGCGCGGGCAGATTGATACGGATCGCCTGCGCGAATACGTCAATGATGATGTTGCCGCGCTGATGCTCACCAATCCCAGCACGATCGGCGTATTCGAGGAGCGCATCGCTGAAATTGCGCAGATCCTCCACGAACGTGGCGCGCTCGTCTACATGGACGGCGCGAATATGAACGCGCTGGCGGGTATCGCGCGCCCCGGCGATTTCGGCGTGGACGTGATGCACCTCAACCTGCACAAGACTTTTTCGACACCCCATGGCGGCGGCGGTCCGGGCGCGGGCCCGGTGATGGTGAAGAAGATCCTCGAGCCGTTTCTCCCCGTACCCGTGGTTGTGCAGAAAGAAAATGGCCAGTATGCGTTGGATCACAATCGTCCGAGAGCGATTGGGCGTGTCCGCGCTTACTGCGGAAACTTTGGCGTCCTGCTTCGCGCGCTTGCGTACACTCTTGCGTATGGTCCGGGAATCCGCCAGGCCACCGAAGACGCCGTGGTGAACGCAAATTACATCCGCAAGCATCTCGAAGGGATATTCGATCTGCCGTACAATCTGCCGTCCATGCACGAAGTGGTATTCAGCGACGCGCGGCAGAAAAAGCACGGCGTAAATACGACGGACATCGCCAAGCGGCTAATTGACTATGGCTTTCATCCCTACACCACGGCATTTCCACTGATTGTTCCCGGCGCGATGATGATTGAACCAACTGAATCAGAATCCAGAGAGGAATGCGATCTCTTCATCGGCGCGATGCGCGCGATTGCCGCGGAGGCAGAGGCGAATCCCGAACTCTTGAAGACTGCGCCGCATTCTACAAGGGTGGGGCGCCTCGATGAAGTAGCCGCCGCGCGCAAGCCGATTCTTCGCTGGAAACCCTGAGGACCCCGGGCCGGGAGGAACTCATCCATGACACCTGAGCAGGCTAAATTTCTATTGGATGTTTTCCTTCCGCCCGTCCGGAAGGAGCATGAGACGACCCTGCGCGTTCTCCAGGCCGTGCCCGCCGGGAAGGAGTCTTACCGCCCCCATCCAAACTCACGCAGCACGCTCGAACTGGTGTGGCATATCGCCGGCGTGGACA
>JBGPZR010000378.1:0-2846 GCA_041493845.1 Terriglobia bacterium
CATTTTCTATGCCGGATGTGTCTTTTCCGCCAGCCTCGGCCAAATCCGGCCTTCCGCCCCCAGAACCGCCCACCAGCTTGGCCAATTCCTGCACAATCTTGCCGGCGTGAAGGCGTGAGGTCAGATCCTTCGTAACTGCTGTAATTAGAGCAACTTTGCCGTCCTCTGCGGAGGCCAAAACTATGACTCCAGAGCCGAGTTTCTGGCGGAGCGAGTCGACGAGCTGGCGGAGGGATTCGCGGTCGAAACCGGTGACTTTAGCGGCCAGGACGCGTACGCCCTTGACGCTACGGGCTTCTCCGAGCAGTTCGTCGGCTATCGAGACGGCGGCTTTGCGCTTGAGGGACTCGATTTGCTTCTCGAGCTGCCTGGTCGCCTCCAACTGACGCTCGAGGGCGGCGACCACTTCGTTCTCGCCGACGTTGAGGATGCTGGCGGCCGCGCGGAGTGTGCTGAGCGCGCGCTGATATTCGGCGAGAGCGCGATCGCCAGAGATGGCTTCGATGCGGCGGATGCCGGCGGCGGTGGATTGCTCGGCCAAAATTTTGAAGACGCCGATTTCGCCGGTGCGCGCGACGTGTGTGCCGCCGCAGAGTTCCTTGCTGTAGAAGCCGCGCGGGGAAGATGCATCGGAAATGGTGACGACGCGGACGTTGGCCTCCGGATATTTGTCGCCGAAGAAGGCCAGGGCGCCGGAAGCGAGCGCGTCGTCGATGTTCATGATGTCGGTGCGCATCGCGAGATCGCGCAGGATCTCTTCATTCACCTGCTGCTCAATTTCCGTGAGCTCGGCCAAATCAACGGCGGCGAAATGCGAGAAGTCGAAGCGCAAATGATCGGGGGCCACGAGCGAGCCGGCTTGCTTCACGTGCGTCCCGAGAATATTGCGGAGCGCGGCGTGCATCAGGTGCGTCGCAGTGTGGTTACGCATGTTACGGATGCGGCGCTCGGGATCGGCAACGGTTGCAACGCGATCGCCGACGTGCAGGTCTTCCTTCGCGACGATGCGGTGGGCGATGAGGCCGCTGACGGGATAGTAGGCGCCGCGGACTTCGGCGACTTCGAGCGATTCCGAATTGTCGAAGAGGGCGCCGGTGTCGGCGACCTGGCCGCCTGATTCGGAGTAGATGGAGGTGCGGTCGAGGACGATTTCGGCTTCCGCGCCTTTCTTGATTTCGTTTACGGCGCCTTGCTTGGTGACGATGGCTTCGATGCGCGCGTCGTGCGTTTTGGTGCCGAAGTAGAAATCCGGCTCGGTCGTAAATGTTTCCGCAATCTTCGCGTAGGCTGGATTCGCGGCTTCTTTGTGCACGCCCTTCCAGGAAGCTCTCGCGCGCGTGCGTTGTTCATCCATCGCCCGATCGAAACCGGCCCAATTCACGCCAATCCCCGCGTCGTGCAGGACGTCCTCGATGAAGTCTCGCGGCAGTCCGTAGGTGTCGTAGAGCTTAAAGGCAGATTCCCCGGGGTACACTAGCGGCTTGCCACTTTGGTTGGCCTCGGCGATCCGGCGAAATAGATCGGCGCGCTCTGCTCTGCGCATTGCATCTGTCCTGGCCAGGGTGTCTCCAGGCCCCTTACGCTCCGCGCGTAGAGCAGTGATGTATATGTCGTCTTCAAGTTTCTTCAGGCCTACTTCCACGGTTCGAATGAAACGCTTCTCCTCTTCATCGAGGATCCGAGTGACACGCGCGGCGTGTTCTTCGAGTTCGGGATAGGCGTCTTTCATCTCGGCACGAACAGCGGCGGACATGAACGAAAGGAACGGCGACGGAGCGTCGAGCATGTGCGCATGTCGAAGAGCGCGGCGAATGATTTTGCGCAGCACGTAGCCGCGGCCTTCATTCGACGGAATTACGCCATCGGAAATCAGGAACGTAGCGGCCCGGGAATGATCAGCGACGATGCGAAGCGAAGGCTGAATTTTCGAATCTTTGGGATCAACATGAGCCAAACGCGCGGCCTCCCGCATCAGGGGCTGGAAAAGATCTGTATCGTAATTGCTGATTACGCCTTGCAGGACGGCTGTCAGGCGTTCAAGGCCCGCGCCGGTGTCAACGGAGGGCTTTGGCAAGGGATTCAGTGTGCCGGTTGAGTCGCGATTGAACTGCATGAAGACCAGGTTCCACAGCTCGACGTAGCGGCCGCAGTCGCAGCCGAATTTGCAATCTTTGTGGCCGGCTTCGGATGCGGCCGGGCTCATGTCGTAGTGGATTTCGCTGCAGGGGCCGCAGGGGCCGGTATCGCCCATGGCCCAGAAATTTTCTTTCAGGCCGGGGACCTCAATGACGCGCTCGCGGGGAGCGCCCGCGTTTGTCCAGTACACTACCGACTCTCGATCGCTGCCCTCCACCACACCAGGCGCGACCTCGGCACCTCCGAAAACGGTGAAGTACAGTTTGTCTAAGGGAAGATTGAACCAATTCGGAGACGTGAAGAGCTCCCACGCGTACCTGATGGCTTGTTCTTTGAAATAGTCGCCGAAGGAAAAGTTTCCCAGCATCTCGAAGAAGGTGTGATGGCGGTTGGTGAAGCCGACATTTTCGAGATCGTTGTGCTTGCCGCCGGCGCGGACGCACTTCTGGCAGGTGGTAGCGCGCCGGTAGTCGCGCTGTTCGATGCCGAGGAACACGTCCTTGAACTGGTTCATGCCGGCATTGGTGAAGAGCAGCGTGGGATCGTTTGTGGGGACGAGCGAGCTCGAGCGGACGACGCGGTGGCCGCGCTCCTCGAAGAACCGGAGGAATGTTTTCCTGATTTCGTTGCCGCTCAGTGCGTTGGTCACAGGGCCTCGATGCAATCAATTCATTATGGCAGACGCATTCAGCACCCGCAACGGATTGGCC
>JBGPZR010000098.1:0-7162 GCA_041493845.1 Terriglobia bacterium
AGATCCCTCGACTGCACCCCGCGCCCGCCGAACTGCGGCGGGAAAGAAAAACTGCGCGGGGCTGTGATCTTCAATCCGATTTTTTTGCTTGCCTTTGGCGCGAGGGGTGGTCGGAAGAGCACAGCCAGGATTGGCTGTGCTACGAAGCACGAGCTAGTGGTGAGCGAGGAGGACGCGGAGGTCGCGCAGGTTGTTGCCCGTGGGGCCGGTGATGATGGCGTCGCCGAGCCGATGAAAGAAATTGTAGGCGTCGCTGCGGCGCATAAAATCGGCGACGTCGAGACCGGCGGCCCGGGCGCGCGACAAAGTTTCGCCATCGGCCACTGCGCCCGCTGCGGGGCTGTTGCCATCAATGCCATCGGTTCCCGCACTGAGCACGGCGATTTTTTTTCCTGCGATTTTCGGCACGCACGCGAGGACGAATGCAGAATTGCGCCCGCCGATTCCGTCGCCCGTCACCGGGCTGCTCACTTCCCCATCGGCGATCACCGCCACGGGCCGGCCAGGATTAATTTTTTTCTGCGATTCGAGCAGGGCCAGCAGATGATCGGCGGCCTTTTCGATCGGCCAATTGTCCGCCTCGATGTCGCAGAGGCAGATGTGCCCCTCGGCTTCACAGGCGCGATGAGCTGAGTGCGTCAAATCGTGTTCGCCGAGCAGCAGAGCAAAGTGCGAGCGCGCGAAGGCCGGGTCATTTTCCTTCGGGGTTTCGCGCAGTTCGTGGCGCTCGAACATTTTCTTGAGAGAGGGAGGCAGCTTTGCGAGGAGACCGTATTGCTGCGCGATGCGCGCCGCGTCGCGAACGGTAGCCGGATCGGGCAGCGTAGGCCCGGAGGCGAGCGCCGATTCCTGGCCCGGGGGCACATCGCTCACTCCCAGCGTCAATTTCATCGAGCGCGGCGCAGCGGCGGCCAATCGTCCGCCCTTGGTGGCGGAAAGATGCTTGCGCACGGCGTTGATTTCTTCGATCGGGGCGCCGCAGGTGACCAGGGCGTAGTGCAGCTTCTGAAAATCCTCGAGAGTGACAGAAGGATCGAGCGGCTGCTCGACCATGGCCGAGCCGCCGCCTGAAATCAAAAAGAAAATCAGCGTGCGTTCATGGCAGCGCGCGAGACGGTCCAGAATCGCGCGACCTGCGGCAAAGCTTTGCGCCGTCGGCACGGGATGGCCGCCGATGAAAGTGGTCCATCCCGGCAAATCACGAGGCGGCGCGGCAGGAACGACGAGGATTCCTTCGGGCGAATAATCCGGCGCGAGAACGGCGGTCAATCCATCGGCCATGGCAAACGCAGCTTTGCCGAAAGCGATGGCGACCAACTCTTTGAATTCCCGGAGGTCTATTTCGGCGCCGCCCACGTGAACGCGCGAGCTGCGGAGATCGAGCTTGCGCTCGAGCGTTGCGGGGATATCGATCGCCGCGAGCGTTTCGCGGAAGATGCGCTGGGCTATCTGCTTCACTTTTATTTCAAACCGAGCGCGTCCGCGTTGATGGCGTTCGGGGGGCGGCGGCCTTCGAAAAACGCGACGACGTTGTTGGCGGCCATGACCGCCATTTTTGTGCGCGTGTCGATGGAAGCGCTGGCGATGTGCGGAGTGAGGATGACGTCTTTGCGCGGGAGGAGCGCCGGGTGCGCCTTGGGCTCGTTTTCGAAAACATCGAGGGCCGCTCCGGCAATTTTCTTGTTCTCGAGC
Source organism: Terriglobia bacterium (assembly GCA_041493845.1). Taxonomy (GTDB): domain Bacteria; phylum Acidobacteriota; class Terriglobia; order Acidiferrales; family UBA7541; genus Palsa-295. Next base: position 1,693 of record JBGPZR010000098.1, read on the forward strand.
GCTTCGGCGAGCGCGGCTTCATCCACCACCGGGCCGCGCGAAGTGTTGACGAGGTACGCGGTGGGCTTCATCTTCCAGAGATTCTCTTTCGAGATCAGGTGGCGGGTCTCGGGCATCAACGGAACATGGACGGTGACGAAGTCCGCCTGACGAAACAGCTCGTCGCGGTCCACGAATTCCGCGCGCAGCTCCTTTTCGACTTCGGCGGGAGCGCGCACAGCATCGGAGTAGAGGATGCGCATGTTGAAACCCTGGGCGCGGCGCGCGACGCCGCGGCCGATCCGCCCGAATCCCATGATGCCGAGCGTCTTGCCCCAGATGTCGCCGCCGACGAGCTGATCGAGATCCCAGCCGGGCCAAGTGCCCGAGCGCATCCAGGCGTCGCCTTCCACCAGGCGGCGGCCGATAGCCATGATGAGCGTCCACGCAAAATCGGCGGTGGTGTCGTCGAGGACGCCGGGCGTGTTGGTGGCGACAACTTTCCGGCGGGTGCAGGCTTCGACGTCAATATTGTCGTAGCCGACTGAGACCGTCGCCGCCACGCGCAGATTTGGCGCGGCATCGAGGAGTTCCTGATTCACTTTTTCCGTGAGCAGGCAGATCAGTCCCTCCTTGCCGGCAACGCGGCGAAGGAGCTCGGCGCGCGGGCGTTCGGGCGCTATCCAGTATTCGATGTCGCAACGCGCATCGAGAATTTTGCGTGCCTCGGGAACCAGGGGCCGCGTCGAAAGCACTTTCGGTTTGCTCACCGCGCACCTCGCACGTGGCAGAAAAATATTGGCGCAGCGTGAGTAGGATACACCGAAATGCGGGGAGGTAAAGGAGGCAGAGGAGATAGAGGAGGTAGTGGAGGTAGAGGAGATAAAGGAGGTAATGGAAGTGCCGGTGCACAGATTTGACTTGGCGGCGGAACATACGGCTCCTGTCGCACCCAGTCCCGCTGCGGGTTTGTCACGCACCCGGCAATGTTTCCGAGCCGTTGACGCGCGGCGTTGAACGCGACTATAGTTGCCGGCATGGCGCACACCGCAAGACTCATGGCGCCGCACACATGGATACGCGACTCCTTAAAGATTTGAAAAAGCTGCTCGGCGCGGACATGGTTCTGCACCGGCCCGAAGAGCTGCTGCTGTACGAGTACGACGGCTCGGTGGAAACAGCGCGGCCGAGCTGCGTCGTGTTTCCGCAGACGAAGGCGCACGTGATGGGAATCGTCGAGCTCGCCAACCGGTACAAGGTGCCCATTGTCGGCCGCGGTGCGGGGACGGGGCTTTCCGGCGGGGCTCTGGCGCGGCACGGCGGAATCGTGATCGGATTTTCGCGCATGAATCGCATCCTGGAAGTGGACGCAGAGAACCAGCGCGCGGTGGTGCAGCCGGGAGTTGTGAACGCGGACTTGAGCGCAGCGGTGGCGCCGCTGGGACTCTATTACGCGCCGGATCCTTCGAGCCAGAAGGCGTGCACGATCGGCGGCAACGTTTCCGAAAATTCCGGCGGACCGCACACGCTGGTGTACGGCGTGACGACGAATCACGTGCTGTCGCTCGAAGTGGTGCTGCCCACCGGCGAGTTGATCCGGCTGGGGGGCGGCGCGGTGGATTCGCCCGGTTATGATCTGCCGGGGCTGTTTGTGGGCTCCGAAGGCACGCTGGCGCTGGTGACGGAAATTACCGTGCGGCTGATGCGGCTGCCGGAAACGGTGAAGACGTTGCTGGCGATTTTCGACACACTCGACGACACGACGGAAACCGTGGCGGCGATCACCTCGGGCGGAATCACACCGGCGGCGTGCGAAATGCTGGATGGCTGGACGCTGCGCGCCGTCGAGGCCTACGTCCACGCGGGATTTCCGCTGGATAGCGCCGCCGTGCTGCTGATTGATATTGACGGGACGCGCGAAGCGGCGGAATCGCAGGCGGAAGAAGTGGCCGAAGTGTGCCGCAAGCACCATGCGCGCGAGGTGCGGGTGGCGCGGGACGCGCGCGAGCGCGAGCTGCTGTGGAAGGGGCGCAAAAACGCCTTCGGCGCGGTCGGGCGATTTTCGACCACATATTATGTCCAGGACGGCGTGATCCCGCGGACGAAGCTGCCGCAGACACTGCGGCGAATCACGGAGATCAGCGAGAAGTACGGCTTCCAGATCGGAAATATTTTTCACGCGGGCGACGGCAACCTGCACCCCTTGATCCTCTTTGACGCGCGTGACGAAAAGCAATTGCGCGGGGCGGTGGCGGCTGCGGACGAGATCATCGAGTTCTGCGTGCAGATGGGCGGAACGATCACCGGCGAGCATGGCGTGGGGATGGAAAAGGATCGGCTGATGCCGCTGATTTTCAGCGAGGACGATCTGGAGGTGATGCGCCGCATCCGCGATGCGTTTAATCCCACCGGCCTGCTGAATCCCGAGAAAATTCTGCCCCTCAGGAAAGGCTGCGGCGAAATCTATTCGCGGCCGCTTCCGGCAGCAGGGACGGCGCCCGCATGAGCCTGGCGAGCAAAACCGTCAGCGCGCGGCTGCCCGACATTGTCGGAGCCGCGCACGTGATCAACGATCCCGCGCAGCTTGCTTTCTATGAAGTTGATGGGAAAAAACCGGGAGCAGCCGTGCGTCCCGGTTCGCGGGAAGAAATCGCCGAGATCGTGAAATTCGCCGCGGCTGAAAATTTGGCAGTGATTCCGACCGGCGCGCGCACGAAGCTCGGGATGGGCCTGCCGCCCCGGCGATACGACGTGGCGCTGGACATGGCGCGGCTCGACCGGGTGATCGCTTACGATCCCGCCGATCTGACGCTTTCGGTTGAGGCCGGCCATTCGCTGAGCAAGCTGCTCGGCGTGCTGGGAGATCACCGGCAATTCCTGCCGCTTCTCGTTCCTTATTTCAGCCGAACGACAGTTGGCGGCACGATCGCAGCCGGTGTAGATTCGCCGCTGCGGCAATATTACGGGACGGCGCGCGACTACGTGCTGGGGATGGAATACGTGACCGGCGAAGGCGTGCTCGCGAAGAGCGGCGGGCGCGTGGTGAAAAACGTGAGCGGCTACGATCTGCACAAGCTGATGATCGGGTCGCTCGGGACGCTGGGCGTGATCGTGAGCGTCAACTTCAAAACGTTTCCGTCAGCATTGGGGAGCCGCGGGTTTGTGGCAACATTTGAAAACGCTGACCGCGCACTGGAAATGCGCCATCGCACGGCGCGCTCTGCGCTGACGCCGCTGACCATGGAGATTCTGAGCCCACGCGTCGCGGAACTTTTCGCGGGCGAAGCGGCGGCGCGCATCGGATCGGGGACCATGCTGCCAAACGTGCTTTCGTCGAAGCACTGGGCGTTTACTTCCGGCTACACGGGAAATGAACAAGTTCTGGCGCGCTATGAGGAGGATTTCCGGCGGATGGCGGAAGAACTGGGCGCGGCGAACGTCACGGTGCTGGATGACAACACCCGGCCGCCCGCATTTTCACGCAAGCGCGAATTTGTTCCAATTGCTCTCGCATCCTCGCCCGCGACGACAATCATGAAAATCAGCGTGCTGCCGGCGCGCATGAAGGAAGTGCTGGCGGAAGCGCAGCGCGCCGCAGAAAGCAATTCGCTCGAGTGGGCCGCACTGGCGCGTGGGATCGGCGTGATCTATTTGGCGCTGCTGCCGCGGGACCGCGATGAACAGTCGCGCGCTCACGTTGCGAATGCAACAAACGACATTCTGGCCGCGGTGGCAAAACTCGACGGCCACGGGACAATCCCCTGGGCGCCGTCTGAATGGAAGAGCGCGCTGAGGATCTGGGGCCTCGAGCGCGGCGATTTCGCGCAGATGCAAAAAGTGAAGAAAGTTTTCGACCCGCACGGGATTATGGCGCCGGGAAGATTCGTGGGAGGACTCTGAGAAAATGGCCACACCTCCCCAATCACACGAAGAAGCCCACCGTGAATTCGCGCTGACGCTGAGCGGATTTTCTGCCACCGACAAGCCTGAATATGAAGACTACTCGCGTTGCGTTCACTGCGGACTGTGCTCGAACCATTGCCCGACGTACCGGCTGTGGGGACGCGAAGCGGATTCGCCGCGCGGGCGGATCAAGCAGATGTCGCTGGTGGACCAGGGGCGGCTGGAGGTGGGGGAAACATTCGTCACGCACATTGACCGCTGCTTGAATTGCCGGGCTTGCGAGACGGCGTGCCCATCGGGCGTTGAGTACGGGAAATTGCTGGAGCTTGCGCGGGCGCAAATTGAGCAGAAATACAAGCGGCCGCTCGCGTCGCGCATTGCACGCGATGTGGTGTACCGCCGGCTGCTGCCGTATCCGCAACGAATCGCGCTGGCGGCACGATTGCTGAAGTTTTATCAAGCCTCGGGGATGGCCGCGATCGCGCGCGGAACGGGAATTCTGCGGCTGCTGGGACTGCACGAGCGCGAACAATTGCTGCCGAAGATAGACTCAGACTTTTTCTTCACCGAGCTCGGGAAAACTTTCCCGGCACGGGGCGCGCGGCGCGCGCGGGTGGCGCTGTTCGCTGGTTGCATTGCGCAGGTGACGTTCAGCGAGCTGAATCGCGCGACGATTCGCGTGTTACAGGCGAATGGCTGCGAAGTGGTGGTCCCCGGCGCGCAGGTCTGTTGCGGCGCGCTGGCGGCTCATGCCGGGGTGCGCGACGTGGCGCGAAGCCTGGCGCGGAAAAATCAGGCAGCGTTTCCGGTGGAAGATTACGACGCGATTATCACCAACGCGGCGGGTTGCGGCTCGACGCTGAAGGAGTACCCGCATCTCTTTGCGGGCGAGGATGCGGCGCACGCGCAGGCGGAACAATTCACGGCCAAGGTGCGTGATGTGTCGGAGTTTCTTGCGGAGCTGGGGCTCGTAGCTCCGCTGCGGCCGGTTCCGCTGCGGGTCACGTATCAGGATTCCTGCCATCTCTGTCACGGGCAGAAGGTGCGCGAAGCGCCGCGGAAGCTGATTCGCGCGGTTCCCGGCGTCGAGCTGGTGGAGATGCAATTGTCGGAGCAATGCTGCGGGTCAGCGGGAGTTTACAATGTGACGGAGACGAAGGCGTCGCTCGACCTGCTGGCACTAAAAATGGAGTACGCGGGGCAAACAAAAGCGCAGGCAATTATCACCGCGAATCCCGGGTGCATTTTGCAATTGCGTGCGGGTGCCACGATGCATCGCACGGGGCAGGAAGTTCTCCACGTTGTTGAGCTGCTGGATCGGGCTTCGGTTGATCGTCCCGCCGCGGATTAGAGCGGACTGGCACGAGCCACAACAAAACCAAGCGCACACCTGAAGGCAATCGTTTCAAGGACAAGAGGAGGGACTTGCGGGCGGGGCGTGGTGGGGACCCGCCCACAAGTACAGCTTTTACAGCGGGGTAGGAAAATAGAGCAGGCGCGCGCTAATCAGCGATCGCCGGCGAGGCGCCAGCGCTACAAAACTCTAATCCGAGAGCGGCTTTACGTGCTGTTTCGGGCCACCCTTCTG
>JBGPZR010000145.1:0-5922 GCA_041493845.1 Terriglobia bacterium
CCAAGTCACTTGTAACCTCCTGATAGTAGTCAGCTTCAATGTAGAACCTCTCCCGCTCGCTCACCCGATCTCGCAGCTCGTAGGCCTTCACGTAGTTCTCTGCCGCCAGAATGCTTTCTCCGAGGTTGGCGTAATTGTCCCCGAGCAAGGCATAGGCCATGGCGAAATTCTGGTCGAGGCGGATGGCCCGTTGGGCCAAGGGCACCGCGGCGGCAAACTCACCATTTGTGAGGGCCTTGTATCCCTGGTTGTAGGCCTGAAGCGCTTCGAGCAATGGGGTAGTGGCCTGCTCGACCGGTGCGTCGAACTTCTGAATCGAGCCCAGCGATTCGCCCAACTTCTCTCGGAGCTTTGTGGCCCCGCGGCCCAGAGCATCGAGGACCTTTTCCTTACCTATCGCCTGCATCTGCTCCTGTGCCAGCGAATCGCCCCTGGCGCAGTTCACCGCAGTGAGGCCAATCACGTAATCGTTCCCCAGATTTGCAATCGAGCCCCGAACGTAAGCCTTGCTTCCCGCACGCTGGCAGAGGTCCCGTGCAATTTCGGAAGTGAGCCGTGCATCGTGGGGCTGGCCCATTAGGCGCAGAGTCTGCTGGATTTGCTCGTCCGAGACGAGGCTGAGGAACGGCGATTGTTGTAGTTGCACGGCTAGCCCCTGCCGGAGCGTACCCTCAAAGACCGTGTCGCCCGTCGTGTTCGTGAAGTCGGCGAGGACAATCGTGTCTTTCTCAGTGAGTCCGTGCGCCTTGCGACCGTAGAACAACCAGCCGCCGACCGCCAGTCCGACGACGGTCATCGCCGCTCCGGCCATCGCGGCCCGCTGGTACGGCCGAGCGCGACGTGGCGTCGTTGCCGCAGCGACGGCCAAGTGACTCGATTCTGTGTCCCGCTTGAGCCGTTGCAAGTCGGCGCGGATCTCTGAAGCATTCTGGTATCGCAGCTTGCGGTCTTTCTCCAGCGCCTTGACAATGATCTGCTCCAGCTTTGCGGAAACGTCGGGATTCAGCCGCACTGGCGGAACCGGGCCACGATTCAGAATCGCTTCCGCAATCAGCCCGGAGGTCTCGCCACGGAAAGGCAGAACTCCTGTTACCATTTCGTAGACCACCACACCAAATGAAAACAGATCCGTGCGTGCATCTAGCTCTTCGCCCCGCACCTGTTCGGGTGACATGTACGTGATCGTGCCCATCGCGGTACCAAGCCGGGTGAGTTGTTCCAATTCGCTGGCCGTGGGCATGGCGGAAAGATTTGTGGCACCGCTCGCGGGCGCCAGCTTCGCCAGACCGAAATCGAGAATCTTGGCGTGCCCGCGCTTGGTGACGAAGATGTTGGCGGGTTTGATGTCGCGGTGAACGATGCCTTCCGCGTGCGCTGCGTCGAGGGCGTCGGCAATCTCAATCGCCAGTGTGACCAGAACATCCGCCTCGACGGGCTTTCCGGCGATGCGATGCTTCAACGTCATGCCGTCCAGAAACTCCATGGCAATGAAGGCCTGTCCGTCCTGCTCGCCGATATCGTAGATCGTGCAAATGTTGGGGTGATTCAAAGCGGAGGCGGCTTGCGCTTCGCGTTGAAAGCGGGCGAGCGCCTGCGGGTCGCGGGCAACTTCCTGCGGCAGGAACTTCAGCGCGACGAAGCGATGAAGTCGCGTGTCCTCGGCCTTGTAAACCACTCCCATCCCGCCGCCACCAAGCTTTTCGAGGATGCGGTAGTGCGAGATAGTTCTGCCAATCATTGGTGTCGAATCTTAGGTGTGCCAAGCAGCCAAGTCAACGACGGCTAAACCATAGACGCGTGGGTGGATCAGCGGGTCATTCGGCGTCTCTGCTCACCGTTGGTGGGGATCTACTCTTTCGTCTTAAGTTTGAGGCGAGGCTTGTTTTCTTCGAGGAAGGCGCGAAGAGAGTCGGCCGTGTCGAGCAGGCGGATCCACTGCTCGTAGTAGAGAGTGACGGGGAAGCGGCCGAGTCCGTACACGCTGACGCCGCCTTTTTCGCCGACCCTGAATTCGAGAGTGCCCTTTTTGCGTGAGCCGGCCTGCTTTTCGAGCTCGGCGATGCGAGCCATCAACTCTTCTTTGGTGGGTTCAGTCATTTTTGTCCCTCCGGCTCTGCGGAACCGCCGAGCGCGTCCCCCATGATACCAGTCCCTTGATTCCACTCCTACCAGCCGCGATCACGTTTCGCGGATGCGGCACGGCTGCAACTGCCGGATTGCCTCCCGCAAGCCGTTGTCGTAGGCTGTACCGAGTTTTTGGGTGTCCTTCGCTCGGCCTGCTTGCGCCGCGCTTCGCTTGTCCCGCAGCCAGGTTCGGGATGCAAGAGACGCGGCCCCGCAGATTCGACCGGGGCGCAAACAACGCGCTGGGCCGGGAGCTTTAGTCCGATTTTTGTTGGTTGCCTTTGGCACGAGTGTAGCTCGGAAGAGCACAGCCACGATTGGCTGTGCCACAAGGGCAAGCTACAAAGGCAAAAGCGAAAAGCAGATCTCTTCCCGCAACGTCATCCGGGACGCGAACACCGCGCGTCGGCCGGAAAGCGGCCTCTGTCGGGTCCGATTTCAAGACTCCGGTGGAGTCCATCGGTCTCCCGAAACCGGAGATGACACGACGGAGGAGGGCGAAAGCATGAGCGCGCCGGGGCGGCGGGACGGGTAGTGCTGGCAGGAAGCCACACGGAAAGGAGTCGCGATGCACTGGTGGCTGCCGGAAGTATCTGTGGGCGAGAAGATTATTCGCGCACTGATTGTCTATTTCTTCCTGCTGATCATGTTCCGTGTGATTGGGAAGCGGCAGGTGGGGCAGATGACGCCCTTCGACCTGATCGTGCTGTTGATCCTGAGCAACGTGCTGCAAAACGCGATGATCGGGCCGGATAACTCCGTGCTGGGGGGCATGATTGGCGCGCTGACCATCCTGGCCGTGAACTGGGGGGTCAGCCGAATTGCCTTTGACAGCCCCCGTTTCGAGCGCGCCATCGAAGGCGTGCCGACAGTGCTCATTCACGATGGAAAATTTGTGGAGAAGAATTTGCGCCGGGAAACCATCAGCAAGGAAGATTTGATGTCGAACCTGCGAACGCAGGGCTGTTTCAGCCTCGCCGAAGTGGAAACGGCCGTGCTCGAGCCCTCGGGGAAAATCAGCCTGATGAAGAGAGAACAACCGCGCACTGCCGAAGCAACCGGCAAACAAACGCCAGGCACTCCGGAATCCCCGCGTTGACCACCCTGTTCCAGACCGCTCCTCCGGAGAAGTCGCGAGTTCCTCGCATTCTCGGCTATGGCTTGGCCATCGCCAGCCTGGTGTGGGTGTTCCGCGACTTCCACATCATGCAGGCACTGCACGAGCTTGCGAACGTAAATTACCGCTGGGTGCTGGTGGGGATTTCGTTCGACGTGTTCAGCTACGGCGTGCAGGCGCTGCGCTGGAAATGGCTGCTCACTCCTTTCGGAAAAGTGCGGCTGGGCCGGACGATTCGCTCCGTGTATGCGGGGCTTTTTGCCAACATGGTATTTCCACTGCGGCCGGGAGAAGTGCTGCGCAGTTATTTGTTGTCGAATTCGGAGGAAATTTCGATCGGCCGGGTTCTGGGCTCGGTGGGCGTGGAACGGCTGGTGGATCTGGTTATCGCGGCGGCAGGGCTGGCGATTGTCTCCCTGGTGGTGGATCTCCCACCGCTCCCTGGTGGTGGATCTCCCGCGCGGTTCAAGAAAATTGCGGATACGCTGGGGATTGTCACGCTGATCCTGCTGGCGGTTGTAATCCTGCTGATTCTGTATCTGGAAATCAAGCTGGGCAAGGATCTGGGACCGGAAGGGCGCCCGCGGCGGCTGCCGGGAAAAGTGATGGCGGCGTTGATGGGTCTGCACGCCATGGGGACGGCGCCAAGTTTTTATCCGGCAGTTCTGGCGTCGGTGCTCATGCCCTTTTGTCAGGTGGTGGGTTTGTGGGCCATGATGCAGGCCTACGGATTGCACTTGTCGCTTCTTGCGGCGGTAGTCGTGCTGCTGGTGATCAATCTGGGCGTATCACTGCCGAATGCGCCCGCCAACGTAGGCTCCTACCAGTTTTTTTGCGTGGTGGGATTGAGTATATTTCATGTGGAGAAAACCACGGCCACCGGCTTTTCCTTCTTTGCGTTTCTCGCGCTCACCATTCCCATCTCGCTGCTGGGTTTCTTGGCGCTGATTCGCAGCGGCCTTTCGCTGCGATCCATGCGGGAGCGAGTCAGCCACCTGCCGGGCGAGGTTCGCAGGCCCAGCACTCCTACCTAAAGCAGGCCCGCGCGCGCTCCCTGCATCTACTTCCGCACCTTGCCCTGATTTCGTTTTGAGGGTGGCGAGGCGTCCGTTATATAGTGATAGATTCAAGCCGCGCGCGCGATTCGGCCCGCGGAAATGGTTGCGGCAACGGTCACCGCACAGAATTCCCCAGCAGCTCGCGGTGCCGCCCGCGCAAGCCACCCGAGGTGTTCCCCCGCGGTGGTCGAGGGACGCTCAATTTCACATGGCTTCGGACGTCAACAAGCATCTCGAGCGGGCACGACGGGCCCTCGAGAAGAACAAACTGCGCGAGGCAGTGCCCGAGTACCAGGCGGTGCTCGAGGAGATCCCTGCGCACCAGGAAGCCGTGCAGGCGCTGGCGGACATTTACACGCGGCTGAATGAGCCGGCGCTCGCAGCTCAATATTACGGCGCGCAATTCGACCGGCTGGTGGAAGCCGGCGATGCCGCAAAATCCTCGGCCATCTTCGCGCGGTTTCTCCGCTCGTTTCCCCAGCCCCCGGACCGGCTGCTGCGTTATGCCATGCTGCTGCAAAAGCAGAACCGCGCGAGCGAGGCGATCGAGCAATATGGGATTGCCGCCGAACTGTTTCAGCAGCAGCAACGCGAGGTGGAATCGCTGGCGTGCTACGAAAGTATTGCGCTGCTCGATCCGGAAAATCCGGCGCGCCATGTCGTGTTGGGCGAACTCGCGGAACGGTTGGGGCACGCGGACCTGGCCACGCGCAGCTATCTGCGCGCCGGGCAACTGACACTGGCAACCGGGGGCCTCGATGAAGCGCTGGAATATTTCGCGCGCGCCCACCGGCTCTCGCCGGAAGATCGCACCGGCGCACTGCTTTTTGCAGAAACAAAACTGCGCAAGGGTGACGCGGCCGGGGCGGTGGCGCTGCTCGGCCGATTTTCGCCCAACGAAAAAGACACGGCGTTTCTGGCGCTCTTCGGCGAAGCCCTGCTGCGCACCAATCAGCTCGACCGCGCCCGCGAGATGTTCGAGGCGTATTACAAGCAGAAGCCCGACAGCTTCGGCAAGCTATTCGAGCTGGCAGGCGCTTACATTCGCGCTGGGCAGGACGCGAAAGCCGCCTCGCTGATGGTGCAGACAAAAGAATGGATGCGCGGGACGCGCAGAGAAGTGGAATTGTGCTCGCAGGTGGACCGACTGGCGGCGGCGAATCCAGGTTCGCTCGCGCTGGCGGAGGTGGTGGCGCGGCTTTATGAAGAGCTCAACCGCGAGACGAAATACTTCGACGCGCTGGTGCGCCTGTTTGACCTGTATCTGGACGCTGCGCGAATGAAGGAGGCCTGCGACACGCTCGATCGCCTGGTGGACATCGATCCCTACGATTACCGCAATCAGGAGCGCATCGCGAAACTGGAAGGCAAGGTGGACCCTGCGTTCCTGCAGAATATTCTCTCGCGCGCAGCCAAGGCGGCAACCATTTCCACGCGCATAGACGGCTTCAGCGGCGCCGGGTCAGACCAGGCGGCAAGTGCCGGGCCTGTCTCCGAAGAAGCGCGCGCGCAGCAGGCGCTGGAAGACTTGATCGTGCAAGTGGAAATTTTTCTGCAGTACTCGCTGCAATCGAAAGCGGTGGAGCGACTGGGACGCATCGCCGAACTTTTTCCCGGCGAAGA
>JBGPZR010000016.1:0-13682 GCA_041493845.1 Terriglobia bacterium
CGCCCGACCAGTTCGCCCCGCTCGGTCCCTACCTGGTCACCGCCGACCAGATCGATCCGGACAACCTGAAGATCGAATGCCGTGCCAATGGCGAGCAACGGCAATCCTCCAACACCAGCGATATGATCTTCAACACGCGACAAATCATCAGCTACATCTCCCGGTTCATCACTCTCAAGCCAGGCGACATCATCTTCACCGGCACGCCGGAAGGGGTGATTCAGGGAAAACCGAAGGACAAGCAAGTGTGGCTCAAGCCTGGCGACAAGATTGCATGCAGTCTCGAGAAGCTCGGCGAACTGAAATTCGATCTGGTCTGAAGCTGGCTTCGCCCCGCTCGCGAATGTATTCCCAATCCGGCCGTGGATGAGCGAAACTCATCTCGCTATGCCGCGACAAACTCTGCTTGAATATTTTCAGCCGGACTCGCGGCCGCCGGACGAAATCGCCGTCGCCTGGCGGCGCGGCTACCGCATGGTGCGCTGGCCGTACGCGGACCTGCTGCGCATGGCACAGCAGTTCGCCTATGAGCTGCAAGCGCGCGGGATCGCCCCGGGAGACCGCGTCCTGCTCTGGGGCGAAAATTGCGGCGAGTGGGTGGCGGCATTTCTCGGCTGTGTTTTTTCGGGCGCGGTAGCGGTGCCCATGGATGCGATTGCGGACCAATCTTTCGCAAGGCGCGTCGCAGCGCAAGCCGATGTGCGCCTCGCTGTCGTCAGCCGCCACATTCCTTCTGTCGAACTCTCCGTCCCAACGATATGTCTTGAGGATTTGGGCGCCGCGGTGGCCGCTCGTCCCGCTGCAGGCTTTTCTTCGCCGGCGCTCGGGCGCAGCAGCCCCGTCGAGATCGTCTTCACCTCCGGAACCACTGCCGAGCCGCGCGGCGTCGTCCTCACGCACGGGAACTTGCTCGCCAACCTCGAGCCGATTGAAAGAGAAATCGAGCGCTACCGCCGCTACGAACGCATCTTTCACCCGCTGCGCTTTCTCGATCTCCTTCCACTGAGTCACGTTTTCGGCCAGTTGCTCGGGATTTTTCTCCCACAGATTCTCGGTGCTACATCCGTGTTTCACGACACGCTGAATCCCTCGGAGGTGATTCGCACCATCCGCGAGGAGCGCGTGTCGCTCCTGGTCACAGTGCCACGACTGATCGAGTCGCTGCGCGATCAGATAGAGCGCGACATGGCCACTCAAGGCCGCCTCGATGAATTTCAGCGCGGCCTTCAGGCAGCGGATGGAGAGCGCTTTCTCCGGCGCTGGTGGCGTTTCCGGAAAATTCACTGGCGCCTCGGCTGGAAATTCTGGGCGGTGATTTCGGGCGGCGCGGCGCTTCCCGCCGAAGCGGAAAAATTCTGGGGCCGCCTCGGTTATGCCGTCATTCAGGGCTACGGCCTCACGGAGACCACTTCGCTGGTCAGCGTGAATCACCCGTTCCGGCTCGGCCGCGGCTCAATCGGCAAGACGCTGCCAGGCCTCGAAGTGAAGCTCGCGGCGGACGGCGAAATTCTGGTGCGCGGCGAGAATGTCGCTGCCGGATACTGGAAGGATTCACGCGTGGCGCCGCTGCTCGACGCCGAGGGCTGGTTTCACACCGGCGACCTGGGCGAGCGCGACGCGGACGGCAATCTGTATTTCAAAGGCCGGCAAAAAAACGTGATCGTCACGCCTGCCGGCCTGAACATTTATCCCGAAGACCTGGAAGCGGAATTACGCAAAGAGCCGGCCGTGCGCGATTGCGTCGTGATCGGCCTCGAGCGCGACGGCAATGCCGAACCGTGCGCCGTGCTCCTGTTGCGCGAGCCGGCGGCCGACGCTGCAGCAATCGTCGAGCGTGCGAATGCGCGCCTCGCGCCCTTCCAGCAGATGCGCCACTGGCTCATCTGGCGCGACAATGATTTTCCACGCACGCCCACGCAGAAACCTGTCCTTTCGCGCATCCATGAAGTCGCCGAGGCGCAGCTCGGCGGCCGCGCCGGTGTTTCCGCGGCATCGAGCGCGCTCCGCGAGTTGCTGACGCGCGTCTCGGGCGGCGCGCCCGTGCAGCCGGGCAGCGCGGCGCAACTCCAACTCAGCTCCATCGAGCGCGTGGAATTGCTCAGCGCCCTCGAAGACCGCTATCAGGTGGATTTGAGCGAGACGGAATTTTCGAGCGCCGAATCGGTCGCCGCTCTCGAGCATCTGCTCGAACAGCCCCCGGCGCGCGGGCCGATTTACCACTACCCGCGCTGGGCGCAAACCTGGCCGGTGCGTTTGATTCGCGCCGCCGCGTTTTATCTGCTGGTTCGCCCGGCGATGCTATTGCTCGGATGGCCGCGCGTGCGGGGGCGGGAAAATCTTCGCGGGGTCGCCGGGCCCGTGCTGATTGTGGCGAATCACGTGACGTACATCGACCCAGGATTCGTCCTCACGGCGCTGCCGACGCGGCTGCGGTGGCACGTTGCAGTCGCGATGGGTGGAGAGCGGCTCGAGGCATTGCGGAATCCTCCACCTGGGACGGGATTTTCCCGGAGGCTGCTGGGCCGTGTGCAATATCCGCTGGTCATCGCGCTGTTCCATGTGTTTCCACTGCCGATGCGCGCAGGGTTTCGGAAGAGCTTTGCGTTTGCCGGCGAGCTGGTGGATCGCGGGTGGAGCGTGCTGGTTTTTCCCGAAGGCGAGCTGACGCCCGACGGAGCGATCGCGCCGTTCCGCGCCGGGATTGGATTGCTCGCCACGCGGTTGCGCCTTCCTGTTGTCCCGGTGCGCCTCGAAGGGCTCTACGATTTGAGAGAGGCCAACAAGCACTGGACGAGCCCGGGTCATATTCACGTCACGATTGGCGCGCCAATCGAATTCCGTGAGACGGATGCGCCGGAAGAAATTGCGCGCGAGCTTGAGCGTCGCGTGGCCTTGCTTGGAGAAAGCCGGGATTCGGATTAGTTGATCGGGCAGGCGCGACGTCAGTTGTTGAGGGGCAGGCGCAGCCGGGCTTCGCAGCCGCGGCGCGATTCGCGATTTTCGAGCGTCAGCGAGCCGCCGTGCGCTTCGGCAATCTGCCGGCTCAGGACCAGCCCGATACCCGAGCCGCTTGGCTTGGTGGTGAAAAACGGAACGAACAAGTTAGTCGGGTTGGGGATGCCCGGGCCGTCGTCCTGCACCCACACTTCGACGTAGCCATCCTTGTGCCCCCATCCCACGCGCACGCCGCCGCCCGTTTCGAGCGCCGCGTCCACGGCGTTGCGCAGAAGATTGATCAGGAGCTGGTCGAGCTGGGCCTGGTCCGCCTGTATTTTCACTTCCGGCCCCGGCTTGAGCTGCACCTGCAGGCGCGGCTCGAGCCCGGCGACGCGCCGGATCCACTGGCCCACGTCCAATGGCTGGAAAATTGGCGGCGGCAGCTTCGCCAGGCGCGCGTAGGCATTCATGAATCGGGCCAGGCCATCGGTGCGCGCCGCAATCACGGTGAGCCCGCTGCGCATGTCTTCCTGCCAGTCCTGCGCGCGGTCCTTACGGCCGAGCATGCTGCCCAGATTTTCCGCGATGGATTTCATGGGCGCGAGTGAATTGTTCAGCTCGTGGCCCAGGACGCGGATCAGCCGCTGCCATGCCTGCCGTTCTTCGTCGCGCAGCGCACGGCTCAGGTCCGTGATCACCAGAAGCTGGTGCGCCAGACCGCCCTCACGAAAGCTTCCGCGATGAATTTCCCAGCGCCCGGATTTTCCGGGGAAGGCAATCTGGGCGATCCGCGGCGTCTCGCCCTGCAGGCATTCCGCCAGGGCCAGCTCTTCCGCTGTCCGCCCGAGCAGCCGTTCTTCCGGCTGGGCGAGCACGCGCTCGCCGGCGCGATTCACCAGCCGCAGGCAGCCGTTGCCGTCGAAGGCGAAGACCGCAACGTCAATTTCTTCCATCACCTTGCGCAGCAGCGCCGTGGCTTCGAGCGCACCCAAGCGCTGCTGCCGCAGCGTTTCGCCCAGCGCGTTCACTTCGCGCAGCACTTCGCCGAGCGCGTCTTCCACATTGGCGCCGCGCGCGCGAATGGAAAAATCGCCTTCGCGCAGTGCCGCGAGCAAATTGGAAAGCGTGCGCAGCGGAAAGACAACGCGGCTCTGCGCCGTAAACGCGAAGCTGAGCCAGGTAATGATCATCACGACGGTGAGAGTCCACTGCAGCTTCGAGGAATACGGTCCGGTCCACAGCAGAATCATGGCGACGAGCGTGCTCCCCAGCCCGGCGGACAACGCCAGGAAGAGAATGCGGCGCTCGTACAGGAGAGGCTTCAAAGGCTGTATTTTTGCAGGCGGCGGTAGAGCGCGCTGCGGCTCAAGCCCAGCGCCTTGCTCGCGTGGCTGACGTTGCCTCCAAAACGCGCCAGCGCTTTTTGAATCAGCACGCGCTCGACATCCTCGATGCTCATTTCGTCGAGGCGCAGCGAGGCCTCGCGCGCGGGCCGCAAGCCCAGATCGCTTGCGCGCACCTGCGGGCCCTCCGCCATCAGCACCGCGCGCTCCACCGAATGATCCAGCTCACGCACGTTGCCGGGCCAGGGATGGTCGAGCAGCACCTGCAGCGCCACCGGCTCGAACCCTTCGAGCTGCTTGCGATAGCGCTGCGCCGATTGCCGCAGAAAATGGTGCGCCAGCAGCGAAATATCTTCCTTCCGCTCGCGCAGCGGCGGCAAATGTATCTCGATGGTGTTCAGCCGGAACAGGAGGTCTTCGCGGAAACGCCCGCCGGCGACTTCCGCCTGCACGTCGGCGTTCGTTGCCGAAAGGATGCGGACATCCACGCGGCGCGTGGTGGAAGAGCCGACACGCTCGAGCTCGCCCGTTTCGAGCGCACGAAGAAGCTTGGCCTGAAGATTCATGGGGACGTTCGCAATTTCATCGAGGAAGAGCGTGCCGCCATCGGCCAGTTCGAAGCGGCCCACGCGGTCTGACTTCGCGTCCGTAAACGCTCCCTTCACGTGGCCGAACAGTTCGCTCTCGAAGACGCCTTCGGGCAATCCGCCCGCATTCACGGTGACAAACGGCCGCCCCACGCGCGGCGAAAGCGCGTATAGCGTGCGCGCGATCACCTCTTTTCCGGTGCCGTGCTCGCCGGTGATGAGCACATTCGCATCCGAAGGCCCTACGCGCGCGATCAGATCCAGCACCGGACGCATGGCCGCCGATTCGGCAATCAGCGTGGGCCGGCCATCGGCGCGCAGCAGCCGATTTTCGGCTTCGAGGCGCTGGCTCTTGCGCAGCGCTTGAGACAATTCGATCTGCGTTTTCAAAATCGCCAGCAGCCGCGCGTTCTCCCAGGGCTTCTGGATGAAATCCTTCGCGCCGCGCCGCATCGCTTCCACCGCCAGCTCGAGACTTCCCCACGCGGTCATGACGATGATGGGCAGCGTGCTGTCTTTCGCGCGGATATTCGAGAGCAGGTCGAGCCCTTCCTGGCCCGAGGTGGTGTCGCGCGCGTAGTTCAGGTCCATCAGCAGCGCGTCGAACTCGCGCGCTTCGAGCGCGGACAACACGGCGGCCGGCGAAGCGACCGTCTCGGTCTCGAATCCTTCGCCTTTCAGCAGCAGGCGGAGCGCTTCGCGCACGTCCGGCTGGTCGTCGGCGACGAGGATTCGTGTTCGGTTTGCGTGTGTGGGGATCATGGGGCGATGAGGTTCTCCCTGGATTTTACCGCTGTTCTCGGGCGGCGCAGCTTCCGGCGCATTTTTTAGCATCTCTTCTCATTCGTATCGCAAAGCAGTCAAAGGATCCACTTTTGTGGCGCGGCGCGCAGGAAAATAACAAGCAGCGGCGGCGACGATTGCCAGCCCCAGCACGACGCCGGCAAACGTAGCCGGATCGGTGGACTTCACGCCATAGAGCTGGCTCTCCAGATAGCGCGTGGCGATAATGGAGCCGACGATGCCGAGGAACAGCCCGATCACCGCGAGCCGCATGCCGTCAACCACGATCATGCGCAGGACGTCCGCCGGCTCGGCGCCCAACGCCATGCGAATGCCGATTTCGTGCGTGCGCTGCGTGACTCCATACGCCATCACGCCATAAATTCCCACAGCCGCGAGAACGGTGGCGATGGCCGCGAAGCTGCCCAGCAGCAACATGCTCAACCGCCGTTGCGCGACGGCTGTCGCCAGAAATTCATCCATGGTGCGAATCTCCGTGACCGGCTGGTTGGGGTCCACGCTTTCGATCGCATGGCGCACCGCGGAGGTGAGCGCAGCGGGGCCGCCATTCGCGCGGACAACCAGGCGCATGATGCGCGAGGGATTCTGCGTATAGGGCAGATACACTTGCCCTACTTTTTCTTCACCCCATTCCCACTCGCGCACGTCCTGCACAAGTCCGATCACCGTCAGCCAGGTATCGCGTGCCGCCGGCTGCCAAGGACTTCTGGTCTCAGGAAAATGAATGCGAATCTGCTTCCCGACCGGATCTTCGTGCGGCCAGTAGCGTCGCGCGAGCGCTTCGTTCATCAGCACAACGCCCTGCGTGTCCGCGCCATCCGCAGATGAAAAATCGCGCCCTTCTTTCAAGGGGAGGCGCATGGTCTGCAGGTAGCGCCAGTCCATCACGCGGTATTGCGCCGTGAATGGCTCTTCAGGCGGCGGGGCTGCCCGGCCGGCGATATCGAAATTGCAGTAGTCGCCCCAGCCGCTCAAGGGCAGGAAATTGACGGCGCTGGCGGACTTTACGCCGGGCTGCGCGGCGACCCGGTCGATCACCTGCTGATAAAAATTGATCAGCGGCGGTCCGGGCGCGTAGTGCGATTCGGGCAGCCAGACTTGCATCGTCAACACGTTCGCGGGATCGAAGCCGAGATCTTCAGACATCAGCAGAAAAAAGCTGCGGATCAGCAATCCCGCACCAACGAGAAGAACCAGTGAAAGCGCGATCTCCACCACTACCAGCGACGACCGCACAAACTGGCTGCGGCGCCCCCCGGTGGAACCGCGGCTTCCCTCTTTCAACGATTCGAACAATTCGGAGCGTGAAATCTGAATGGCGGGCGCAAATCCGAAAAGAATTCCGGTGACCAGCGACACTGCGAAGGTAAACGCCAGCACCGCGCCGTCAACGCCGATCCACTCGGCATGAGGAATTTCGCCGTAGCCTCCCTCGGGCGGAAACGCAACGCGCAGCAAATGCAACCCGCCAAAAGCCACCAGCAGCCCGAGTGCGCCGCCAATCAAAGCGAGCAGCACGCTTTCGGTGAGGAGTTGGCGCAGGATGCGGCGCCATCCCGCACCGAGCGTGGCGCGCACGGCAATCTCGCGCTCGCGTGTCGCGGCGCGCGCGAGCATCAGATTCGCCACGTTCACGCACGCGATCAACAGGACGAACCCGACGGCGCCCAGCAACACCAGTAAAGCAGGCCTGAGCCCGCGGGCCAGATCGTCGCGAAACCGGACCACACGCACGCCGTTTTCCTGGTCCACGCCCGGGTACTGCTTCTTCAGCCGCGCCAGGATTGTTTCCATTTCCGCTTGGGCCTGCGGGTAGGTGACGCCTTTCCGCAGCCGCGCGAACGCGATGATCGAGTGGTTTCCGCGATTCAGTTGCGCGCCATCGAATGCGAACGGCATCCACAGGTCGTACTGGCGGCTGGTGCCGAAGAGCGAAAAACCGCGCGGCAGAACGCCCACGACGGTGTAGGGCTTGTCGTCCACCAGGATGCTCCTGCCGACGATTCCGCGGTCGCCGCCGTAACGCCGCTGCCACAAACCATTGCTGATGATGGCCACCTGCTCGTGGCCGGACTGCTCTTCCTCAGGCAGAAAGTCGCGGCCGAGCGCGGGCGTGACGCCCAACAGCCGGAAGAAATTCCCGGATGCGTGCGTGCCCCACACCTGTTCCGGCTCGCCGTTTCCTGTCAGGTTGTAAAACCACGTGCGAAAGGCGGAAATCTCTTCGAATACATGGCTCTGCGCGCGCCAGTCGAGAAATTCCGCGGGCGAAGCGACGCCGCGAGGCACGTTGCGATTCGGATCGGTATCCCAGATCAGCGCGATGCGGCCGGAATCAGGAAATGGGAGCGGGCGCAGCAATACCGTGTTGATGATGCTGAAAATCGCGGCGTTGGCGCCGATTCCGACGGCCAGCGTCAGCACCGCCACGACGGTGAAGCCCCGGCTTCGCCGCAGCATCCGCCAGCCATATCGCAAGTCCTGCCAGATGGTTTCCATGTATTCCGCCCCGAGAGGTGTGAGAGTGACCGGCTATATTACTTCTTAATCACCCGGTGTACACCTTTCGGGCAGCTACTCATATCGCAACGCGATGATCGGATCCACGCGCGTCGCGCGCCGCGCCGGGATGTAGCACGCCAGCAGCGCAACGGTGGCCAGCAGCAGAGCTACGCCTGAGAATGTAATGGGATCCGTGGCGCTCACGCCAAATAGTTGGCTGGAAAGAAAGTGCGTGAGCGCGAGCGCAGCGGCCAAACCCATCGCCACGCCGGTGGCGGCGATCCACATTCCCTCGCCGAGCACGAGCCGCAGCACATCGCGCCGCTGCGCGCCGAGCGCCATGCGCACTCCAATCTCCTGAATGCGCTGGCTTGTGGAATAGGAAATCACGCCATAGATCCCGATGCTGGCCAGCAGCAGCGCGAGCGCGGAAAAAACCTCGAGCAACATCTTCAAGAACCGCCGCGGTCCCACGGAAAGATCCAGCAGCGATTGCTCCGTGCGGACTTTCCACACGGGCTGGTCGCGGTCTACGGCCCAAACGGCGCTGCGCAGCGCGGTGGCGAGGCTCATCGGATCGCCTTCCGTACGCGCCACCAGTGTCGCGAAGATAGTTGGTTGCTGGGCCTGCGCTTCATAGAGCTGGGCTCCGTTCGCATCATCGAGATTAATCTGCTTCACGTCGCCAACCACCCCCACTACCGTCGCCGTCAGGTTTTCTTCATCCGGCAAGCGAATCACTTTCCCGATAGGGTCCGCACCTTTCCAGTAGGTTTCCGCCAAGGTCTGATTCACCACCACCACGTGCGGCGTGTCCATAGTGTCTTGTTCCGTAAATGCCCGGCCGCGGAGCAGCGGGATGCCCATGGTGCGGAAAAAGTGGGTGTCGCAGATATTCGCTTGCGCGCGCAGTTCCTGTCCCGGCGCAGGCTCGGGCCGATCCAGCAACACGATGGCCGTGTCGCTCGCGTTCCCGCTCATCGGCAGCCCCTCGACTTCTGCAGCCGAGCGGACCCCCGGCAATGACTGCGCTCGCTCCACCACCTGTCGATGAAAATTCCACTGCTGCGATTTCTTGGGATACTTGTTCCGCGGCAGGCGATACTCCAGCGTCAGGAGATTTTCGGGGTTGTAACCGGGGTTGACGCCCGTGATTTTCGCGAGGCTCCTCATCGTCAGGCCCGCGCCAACGAGCAACACCAGCGTAAGCGCCACCTGCGAGGCCACCAGCACGCGGCCCGCCCGGCTGTGTGCAGTTCCCCGGCCGGCAACCCGGCTGCCCTCTTTAAGAGCCCCCATCGGATTCGGGTTCGAGAATCGGATCGCCGGGATAAGGCCGAAGACAAGCCCAGTCAGAATCGTGACGCCCAGCGTGAAAAGGAGCACACCGGCATCCAGCTCAAGCCGCATCCAGGAGGTGCTATCGTCCGGGCGAATTCTCGCAAGCCCATCCAGCCCCCAGTGGCCCAGAAGCACGCCGAAGCACGCACCGAGCATCCAGAGCAGCAGCGTCTCCGTCACCATCTGGCGTATCAGACGCGCTCTTCCGGCACCGAGCGTCGCACGCAACGCCATTTCTCGCTGCCGCCCTGAAGCCCGCACCAGGAGCAGACTCGCAACATTCGCGCAGGAGATCAGCAGCACGAAACCAACTGCCACCAACAGCACGAGAATTGCCGGGCGAATCTCTAGCGTCACCACGTCTTGCAACGGCACGAGTTTGGCTCCGCGATCGCGATTCGTATCGGGATATTGCTGTGCGAGTTGTTTCGTGATGGTGTCCATCTCCGCCTGTGCCTGAGCGCGGCGCATTCCTGCCTTCAGCCGCCCGACAACTGCGATTGGTTCCTTGCGCCGGTCATTCGAGAAATACGGATTGTAGATAGCCGGGATCCACACCTCGCAATAGTCCACTGGAAATCGGAAATCTTTCGGCATCACGCCGACGATCGAGAACACTTCGCCATTCAAAGTCAGCGTCTTGCCCAAGATCTGTGGATCGCCGCCCAGCAGGCCCTGCCACATGCCGTAATTAATTACCGCCACGCGCGAGGCTCCCGGTACATCTTCGCCCGCGCGGAAGCTCCGGCCGAGAGATGGCTGCACGCCAGCCAGGCTGAAAAAGTTTGCGGAGACGAATCCGCCTCGCACCCGAACCGGCTCTTCCCTCCCGGAAAGATTGACGCTCTGCGGAACAAACGTGCTCAAGACATCAAACGTCCGGTTCTGTCGCCGCCAGTCCAGGAAGTCTGGGTACGATACTGCCCAGGACTGCCCAGACCGATCGTCCGTGTCGAAAAGAACCATCAAGCGCCGCGAATCCGGAAGCGGCAACGGACGTAACAGAACGGCATTTACCACGGAGAACACCGCCGTGTTCGCGCCGATTCCCAGGGCGAGTGTGAGCACTGCAACAATCGTAAAGCCGGGATTTTTCGCCAGCATCCGCACGCCGTAGCGGATGTCTTGCAATGTGGCTCCCATCAAACCTCTTTCTCGCCCCTACCTGCCGTTCATTTGCTCGCCCTTCCCATCACCTGACACTGCTTCTTTACGCTGCGCCTGCCTGCGTTTGTCCGTCCACAATCCAGCCGTCGGCCAACTGCACGATGCGATGGCCGTAGGCGGCCCAGGCGTCGTTGTGCGTCACCTGAACGATTGTCGTGCCGTCATCATTCAGCTTCTTCAGCATGTCCATGATCATTTTTCCCTGGCTCGAGTGCAGGCTGCCGGTGGGCTCGTCCGCGAGGATCAATTTCGGCTTGCCGATCACCGCGCGCGCCACGGCCACTAATTGCTGCTGCCCGCCCGAGAGCTGATTTGGGTACAGCGCTTTCTTGCCGACGATCTGGAAGCGGTCCAGCGCGTCCGCCACCATTCCTTCTCGTTCCGCCTTCTTGATGTCGCGGTAGGAAAGCGGCAGATCGAGATTTTCGGCTACGGTGAGATTGTCGAGCAGGTGATACTGCTGAAAGACGAAGCCGATGTATTTCTTGTGCAGCTCCACGCGCCGCCGGTTGTCGAGCTTGTGCACGGCGTGCTCCACCAGGTAGTACTCGCCCTTCCAGGCGCCGTCGAGCATCCCGATGATGCCCATCAGCGTGGATTTCCCCGCTCCGGATGGGCCCATGATGGTGACAAACTCGCCATCGGCGACATCCAGATTGATGCGGCGCAGCACCCAGGTTTTTCCTGCGCCCGACTCGTACGCTTTTTCAACATCGGTCAGCTTGATCACGTTTTGTCATCTCCCCTCGAACATTTCTTTCGGTCATCACTCATCTATCCGCAGGTCTTGCAGCAGCGTCCCCAATTCCGCTCCCTCGCTGGATATTTATTCGACGGCGATTACGATTAACGTCGCGTCGTCGTGCCATTGGCCGCGGCAGAATTCGCCCGCAGCCGTCAATATTTTTCGCTGCAGCTCCACGGCGCTCGCGCCGCGATTTTCTTCCAGCAAGCGCAACAGCCGCGATTCCCCGTACTCTACGTTTTCCGGATCGCTCGCTTCCGTCACGCCGTCGGTGAAGAGAACCACGCGGTCGCCCGCCTCAAGCTCTCTCGTTCCCGCCGTGTATGCCTGCAGTTGGAAAACGCCCAGCACGCCGCCGCCCTCTTCCAGCCGTTCATGCGAGCCGTCGCGATGAATCACGATCGGCGCATTGTGGCCCGCGTTCACGTAGCGCAGCTGCCGCGCCGCGCCGTCCAGTTGCGCGTAGAAAAATGTGATGAACCGGTCGCTCGCGATGTTGCGGCACACCAGCGAATTCAGCCGCTGGCACAAAATCTCCGGCGGCACGTCCGGTGAGGCCAGCCCGCGCACGCCCGCCTGCAGATTCGACATCAACATCGCCGCCGGCATTCCCTTTCCCGCCACATCTCCGATGCAAAGTCCGAGCGCCTGCCCGCCGAACGCGAGAAAATCGAAATAATCTCCGCCAACGGTGCGCGCCGGCTGCCAGGTTCCCGCGATTTCATAGCCCGCGAGCTGCGGGATTTCTTTCGGCAGGAATCCTTCTTGAATCGCGCGAGCCTCGCCGATTTCCCGCTCCTGCTGGTGAAGTTGATGGACAATTTCCGTTTGCGCCTTGCTTTCCACCATCGCGCGGCGGCGCGATTCACGGCGCATGCGCCCTCGATCAATTTGTTTCTCGAGAATTTCCAGCAGCCGCGCGTTCACCCAGGGCTTCTCCACAAAATCGCCCACACCGTGTTGCATGGCCTCGACCGCCAGCCCCACAGAAGCCCAGCCTGTCATCACCACAATCGGCGGCGCAGTTTCGAGCGCGTTCAACTGCGCGAGCAAATCCAGCCCTTCGCGGCCCGACGTGGTATCTCGCGCGTAGTTCAAATCCATCAGAATCAAGTCGAATTCGCGCCGCGCGAGCGCCCCGAGCAAAGCCGCCGGAGATGCCACCGCTTCCGTGGTGTAGCCGTGGCCCTTCAACAGCAGGCGAAGCGCCTCCAGGACGTCCGATTGGTCGTCGGCGATCAATATGCGCCGCTGAGTGGCTTCGGGATCGTTCGTGATTTCGAGCGCCATTGTGGCCATGATCTGTCGCCCCCGCGCCCGTTCCTCGAGCTAAATTAATGTGGGAGCCTCCCAAATATGGGCAGGTGGGATTCCAGCCGCGCGTGATTATAACAGCCTTATTTAGAGTAGCTTAGAAGTAATTTGGGGCTGTTGGAAGCACCATCCTGCCCAGTTGCGGGAATGCTCGTTGCGGATTCGGACAGTAGCTCTTTTGCCCCCTCACGACGGCGTTACTCGTATCTGAGCGCCACCATTGGGTCCACGCGCATGGCCCGCCGCGCGGGGATGTAGCAGGCCAGCAGGACCACGCCGAGGAGCAAGAGGACCACTCCGGCATAGGAGATTGGATCCGCGGGAGTGATACCAAACAGCAGGCTCGAAACAAACCGCGTGAAAAATAATGCCGCTACGAGGCCAAGCCCAACGCCGACCAGCGCGAGCCGCAGTCCCTGGCCGACCACCAACCGCAGCATGTCTCGGGGCTGGCCGCCCAGCGCCATGCGGATCCCGATTTCGTGCGTCCGCTGCGCCACCGAGTATGAAATCACGCCGTACAGGCCGACAGCCGTCAGCACCAGCGCGAGCCCCGCAAACATCCCCAGCAAAAATGTGTTGAAGCGCGGGATGGCGATAGTCCCGTCCAGATATTCTTCCACCGTCTGGGCCTGGTAAGCGGGG
This sequence comes from Terriglobia bacterium, assembly GCA_041493845.1. GTDB lineage: Bacteria > Acidobacteriota > Terriglobia > Acidiferrales > UBA7541 > Palsa-295. The sequence goes on from JBGPZR010000016.1 coordinate 13,386, forward strand.
ACGGCCTTATCCACAGAAAGAACAGCTTCCGCGATGGGCTTCGCCAGGCTGTAGGGATCATTCGCAGCGCGGGCCACGATAGTCATCGCACCGAATGGCAATTGCGCAAACGGGATGTAGGACTCAGGCATCCACTCGGTTTTCAGGTCTTTGAATTTCACGTTGCCCACCACGCCGACAATTTCCCGCATCCGCGCCGGCTTTTCATCCGTGGAAATTCCCGGCCGGATGTGCTTGCCAATCGGATTCTCACCCGGAAAAAATTGCCGCGCGAGGGCTTCGTTGACGACGATAACA
>JBGPZR010000192.1:0-4974 GCA_041493845.1 Terriglobia bacterium
ACTTCCTCCATGAATTCGATTTTTGGTCGGCGCGCGGACCGGTTTCCGCCGGGGCATGCCGGGCACAACAATCGGAGGAAGGATTACTTAGTCGACGCCGAAGAGATTCGGGCGTTCGTGTGAGGGCTGGTTGTGTAACAGGAGCGAATTTTCCGCGGAAAATCTCATTTGTATTTCCAACGGACACTGCCGTCTTTTGTGTCTTTTAAGATGATACCAGAATCCGCCAGTCGCAGGCGAATCTGATCGGAGCGCTTGAAGTCGCGCCGCTTCTTGGCCGCATTGCGTTCTTCGATCAGCGCTTCAATCTGGTCCGGCGTCATGCGCGGCTGCGCCGGGCCAATGCCGAGTTTTTGTAGTTTTTCCGCGTCATCATCCGCCAGCACGGCCAGGACGGCGTCGAATTTCTCCATCGAGGTGACCAAGCGTGGCGCATCCTGCTGACGAAATTCGCCGCGATCCATCGCCGTGTTGGCGTCGCGGACCAGATCGAAAGCTGCAGCCAGTGCCACGGCCGTATTCAAATCATCCGCCAAACCGGCATCGAAATCGCTCTCGGCCTTTTCGGCGCGATTTGCCATCGCGGGATTCGCGCCCGCTGGAAATTTTTCCGCTCTCAGGCGCGCCACGAAATTGCGCAGTCGCTCGACCGAGCTTTCCGCCTGCTTCAAGCTGTCCGCGGTGAAATTGAGCTGGCGGCGATAGGGCACCGAAAGCAGGAGAAAACGTATCGTCGAAGGCTTCTGCCCCTTGGCAAAGAGATCGCGGAGCGTGAAGTAATTGCCGAGCGACTTCGACATCTTCTCACCTTCGATAATCTTTTGTTCGGCATGAAGCCACAAACGTACGAATGTCTTTCCCGTGGCCGCTTCGCTCTGCGCGATTTCGTTTTCGTGGTGCGGGAAGGCGAGATCCACGCCGCCGGAATGGATATCAATCGTCTCGCCCAGATATTTCATGGCCATGGCTGAGCATTCGATGTGCCACCCGGGACGGCCCGGGCCAATCTCGGTCTGCCAGAAATGCTCGCCCGGCTTCGGCGCCTTCCACAAAGCGAAATCGCGCACGTCATCCTTTTCGTAGCGGTCCGTATCCACGCGCGCGCCGGACTTCATGCCGCTGACGTCAATCTTCGATAGCTTGCCGTAGGCGGGAAACTTGGCGATGCGGAAATAGATTGAGCCGTCGCTCTTGTAGGTAAAGCTCTTTTTCTCGAGCCGCTCGATCAGAGCCACCATGTCTTCGATGTGATCCGTGGCGCGAACCACTTCCTCCGGCATCTCGAGATGGATTGCATCCATGTCCGCCAGAAAGGCCTGAATATATTTTTCTGTGTACTCGCGAATACTCACGCCGGCGGCCGCTGCGTTGGCGATGATGCGGTCGTCCACATCCGTCAGGTTCATCACCTGCATCACCCGTAAGCCGCGCGAGCGAAGGAACCGCCGCAGCACATCCTGAAACACGAAGGTGCGAAAATTCCCGATGTGCGCGAAGTCGTACACCGTCGGCCCGCAGGTGTAGATTCGCACCTCGCCTTTATGGAGCGGCTGAAGCGGCTCCAGGCGGTTCGTCATCGTGTTGTGCAGCCGTATCTCGTTCATTTCAGTGGTGAATGCGAAGGGGTCATTCTATCCGACACGTTCTCCGGCAGCAAACTTCGGCGCTGAACAGTAACAAACATGGGGGCCGAGGCGGAGTGGGCCCTGAACAATTGAGCACAGAGGTCGATCATTTCGGGCAAGCAATCGGCCATTTGATATGGTATAGTGTGGTTGCGCTTAATACAGCGGTTGTGTGGTGCGGTTGCTCTGCTCAGTATCTGACGTAGGTATATCCGCCCTCAGTTCTCTCCGTAGGTCTTCAGCGTAATCCAAAAGAAACCTGGCAACGCAAGTTGCAGTGCCCGCCCGGAAATTTGAGTGCGCGCCGCGATCGCTACCGCCAGAGAAAAAAAGGTTAACACCGAAATGCAGAATTTTTCAGATTTACAGATTTCCGCTTACACCAAGGACCGATTGGCGTCTGCCAGTTTTTCGACGCCAACTCCCGTGCAAGCAGCAGCCATCCCGCAAGCCCTCGAGGGCAAGGATGTGCTCGCAACCGCTCAAACCGGAACCGGCAAGACACTGGCGTTCCTCATCCCCATCATGGAACAGCTTCTGGCGCGAAAATCGCCGGGAATCGCCGCACTTGTGCTCGTTCCCACGCGCGAACTCGCCATGCAGGTCGCAGAGGTTTACAACACGCTGCGAGGCAAGCAGCTTCAGCCCGCGGCGCTGGTTGTCGGCGGCTTGTCCGAAGTCAACCAGATCAGTGCGTTGCGCAAGGGCGCTCGCCTGGTGGTCGCGACCCCCGGCCGATTGGAAGATTTCCTCGACCGGAAGCTGATCCATTTTCAGGATCTGCGAGTGCTCATTCTGGATGAGGCCGACCGAATGCTCGATATGGGCTTTATTCCCGCGATCCGCAGAATCGCCGCCGTGCTGCCCAAAGAGCGGCAGACAATGTGCTTTTCCGCAACATTGGAAGCTTCCGTGGCACACCTGGTGCACGACTACATGCGTAACCCCGTGCGTCTCGCATTTGGATCCACACTGAAGCCTTCAGAGAATGTCCGCGTTCAGGCATTCGAGGTCGGATTCGATCGCAAACAGGAAACGCTGCAGCGCCTGCTGGCCAAAGAAACGGGCCGGTGCCTGGTGTTTACGCGCACCAAGCGCGGCGCCGAGCGCCTTGCCAAGAGCCTAAGCCGCGAAGGATTCTCCGCCGCCATGCTTCACGGTGGCCGCTCGCAATCCCAGCGAACTGCGGCACTGGCCGGATTTCAGCAAGGCCGCCACCGCATCCTGGTTGCCACTGACCTGGCTTCCCGCGGCATTCACGTGGAGGAAATCGCCCACGTGATTAACTACGATTTGCCCGAAATTGCGGAGAACTTCATCCACCGCGTCGGCCGCACCGGCCGTGCGGGCGGACGCGGCGTTGCTTCCACGATCATCACGAGGGATCAACGGCTCGAATTGCAGCAACTGGAGCGGACGCTCGGAATCCGCATCGAGAGAATGCAAGCTGACCACGAGCCGGCGCCGGTTCGCATCGAGCCGCCAGCCGGCTTGAACCTGCGTCCCGGTTCCCGGATGGTGCGGCTTCCGGGGGAAGTGTTTCAAGCTTAGTTGGAAGATCGCAAGTGGCCTGGCGCGATCGAAGAAAGTAAGTGGAAGAGGACAGGTGAAAAATGGGCACTGAAACGCTGAAGAACAGCGGACGGCTCGTCCCCACCCAGCCGACGGGCGTCCGGTATCAGGTGGACTATGTAATCCACATCACCAAGGAAGTCCGCCAGCATGGAAGAAGTTCAACCACAACGACGCGCACGCGCTGGGCCAAGTGCTCCGTGCGTTCGCCGGATGCCCGGATGATTCCGGACGGAACTTACTTCCTGCATTCCGAGGATGGAAGGGTCATGCAAGTAAAGTCGACCGGCGGTCAATGGCAATTTCTCGACACGCCCTGACCTACCGGGTCCATCCGAATCTCTTCCTTTTCGGCGGAGCGGCTTAACCCGCTCCGCCGGTTTGCCTCCTCCGAGTGCACAGAACCCCAATAGTACCCACGGTACTTCCGTACCATTTTTCATTTGATGTGTTCAGTTAGTCTATAGGCAGAAATCGCAGGCTCTTGGCCTGATGGAATCGGCAAGGGGAGCCCGGGAGGATGCTTATGAAAAAGACTTTGCTTCTGTTAGGAATTCTTTTGGCGGCGGGGACTGCCCGCGCTCAAGGATCCATCAGCTCGGGAGGTGGCCTCAACAGCGTCACCGGGATTACTTCCTACAGAATTACAAGTATGCGGTGCGCCGGAAGTTCTGGCGATCCGAGAGCAAGCCAGGTGATCAGCGCGAAGAACGACGGCAAGTTTCTGCCCTCGACATTCGAGACCTACGACCAGGCCATCCAGATCGGCCAGCTCGCCGCGAACGCAAAGCCTCCGATGCTGGGCGAGATCGCGCGATCGGTTCGCGAGGAGAAAAAGAACGCGAGACAATCTGCGATCCTCATCGTCGAGCAGGACCAGTATGGCAGGATGATCACCAGCTCGCAGCCAAACTAGTTCGGCCCAGACAGGGCGTGCAAGCGCGAGGAGTTAGGGAAGAAGTTGAACGCGGCGACTGACGACAGTGACGTCGCCATCCTGTGATGGCGTTGCTGTGAGCGGGCGAGCCTTCAGGAGAAATAACCCCTCGAGCGGCAGGCCGTATGTCTTATCGAGCGCATAAACTTCAACGGGCCTGCCCATCGGCAGAGTGAAGCTGATTTCAATCCCTTTCGGGGGCATGGTCGGGCAATCATAGTAGGACCACCCATTCAAGAATTGCCTGGCTCGTTCGGTCTGCGGCGGTACCGGCTCGCCTTCCATGCGCACGGATTCGATCCCTGCGTCCGGCGGGAACAGGACCGAAGCATCCGGTGCGCCGCGCTCCGAACGCAGCAGGGCGCGATACGACCGCTTATCACCGGCAAGCGCCGATTCCAGAATCGTAAAGGTCGGCGGGGCCAGATCTTCCAGGCTCGGTGCGTCTGCAAGGAACACAGGATTCCCGCTCCATGGAAACGGCCCCTTGTCCATGTGACGAAAATTTGTTGCCACTCGTATCGGCTCTTGCAAGCGCCCGGAGGCCGGGCGGACCATCCACTGGGACTTTCCCGAGTCACCGTCCTGCCAGTATTCCAGATTCACTCGCTCGGGCGCCTTCGCCGAATAGGCTGGCGCCACAATGGCGGTGAAAGCTGCGAGGACCGTCGCCATGATCGCCGCACTGGGCAAAGCGATTCGCGCCAGGCCGCGCACGCTTCGTGATTCAGCGCAGAGCGGAGAAAGTGGCGTCAGAACCAGCCCCGTCAGCAGAGCGATGCCCGCCAGGGCGTGGGAACCGAGTGCATCGTAAAGCATCAAGAGAGGCCCAAACCCCAC
>JBGPZR010000011.1:0-14207 GCA_041493845.1 Terriglobia bacterium
CTCCCGGGCCATTCCTTGAGTTGAATCCGGGGAAAAACCGCAATCGAGGATAGAGAGTCTCAAAATGGCAAACGTCAATCATCAATTCCGGCTTGCCGCCCGTCCTGTTGGCATGCCCAAGCGCAGCGACTGGAATTATGTGGAGGAAGCGATCGGTGAACCCGGAGACGGCGAATTCCTGGTGAAAATCCTCTACATCTCTCTCGACCCGGCGATGCGCGGCTGGATGAACGAGGGCCGGTCGTATATCGCGCCGGTCGGGATCGGTGAAGTGATGCGCGCCGGCGCTGCGGGCCGCGTGATGGCGTCGAAGAACCCCGCGTTCGCGCCCGGCGATTTCGTCTATGGAGTTTTTGGCGTGCAGGACTACGCCATCTCGAATGGCAAGGGCATCACGAAAGTTGATCCCCGCGTGGCGCCGCTGCCGGTTTTTCTCGGCACGCTCGGCATGCCCGGGATGACCGCCTACTTCGGGCTGCTCGACATCGGCCAGCCGAAGCCGGGCGAGACCGTCGTAGTTTCAGGCGCGGCCGGCGCAGTGGGAATGGTGGTGGGACAAATCGCCAAGATCAAGGGCTGCCGTGTTGTGGGCATCGCCGGCGGCCCGGAGAAATGCAAGTACATCACGAAAGAGCTGAATTTTGATGCCGCGATTGACTACAAATCGGAAGAAGTCAGGAAGGCGCTGCAAAACCATTGTCCGAAAGGCGTGGACGTCTATTTCGACAATGTGGGCGGCGACATTCTCGACGCCGTTCTGACGCAACTGGCGCGCGGCGCGCGCATCGTGATCTGTGGAGCAATCTCTCAATACAACAACACGACTCCGATCAAGGGGCCGTCGAATTATTTGTCGCTGCTGGTGAATCGCGCCAGCATGAAGGGCATGGTGGTGTTCGACAATGCCGACCGCTACGGCGAAGCGGCGCGCGAGATGGCGGGCTGGATGGCCGCGGGCAAGCTGAAATCGCGCGAAGATATCGTCGAGGGCTTTGAGACCTTCCCCGAGACGTTTCTGAAACTCTTCAAGGGTGAGAACACCGGCAAGCTGGTGCTGAAGGTGGCCGACGCGTAGCTGCGGGAAAGCCGGCGCCGCTATCTTGACGTTAGTCTCTATTATGTTACAGTCACTCTCACTTTTGATGGTGTGCGCCCATAGGACGGCGCGCCAGGAATCGATCCCGGGAGAAAATCAAAATGTCCAGTGCCAAGTCCGCGCGAGCCCCCATTCGCATTGAAGAACCTCCGGGCCGCCGGGCGCCTGGTCTCCGCGAACGCAAGAAGGCCCGGCTGCGCCAGCAAATTATCGAAACGGCCGTGCGGCTTTTCCGCAAACGCGGCTATGAGAATACCCGGGTGGAGGACATCGTCCAGATTCTCGAGATCAGCCAGCCGACTTTCTTCCGGTATTTCCCGAGCAAAGACGCTGTGCTGCGTGAAGTGGGCAGGCGCGGGTTTGCCTGCCAGACCGAGAAACTCGAATCCGAAATCGCGAGCAAGGCCACAACGGCCGACCGCCTTCGCCGGTTCTATCAGGAGTTGGCGCAGATCACAGAGGCGGACCGGCCGCTCTGGCAAGCGGTGGTCCTTTCCGGCGCGATGGATCCGGTGCGTTCACCCGATATGCGCGAGCCGGAAGAGAACACCATCGGCCTGCTCCGGCTGATTCTTGCTCAGGGGCAAAAGCGCGGTGAGATCACGCGCGCCTTTCCGGTGGTGCATCTCGCAGAATTTATGGAAGGACTGTTCACCACCGTCGTTCGCCAATGGGCGGTGGATTTGACCGGCCCGCATAAACTTGGTGAGCGCGTGCGCAGCGCGGTGGAGTTTTTCTTGCGCGGCGCACAAGCGTGATCACTCGCGATCTGATTTGTTCCTGCCTTTCCTGAATCTCTTCGAGGCGAAATAAATGAAGGCCGCCGTCCTCCGCGAATTCAAGAAGCCTCTTCTCCTCGAGGAAATCGAGCGGCCAACGCCCGGTCGTGAAGAAGTCCTGATCGAAATCGAAGCTTGTGGCGTGTGCCATTCCGATTTGCATGTGGCCGATGGAGATTGGGGGCAGTTCGCCTCCATCGTGAAGAAACCGTTGATTCTGGGGCACGAAATCGCCGGCCGGGTGATCGAAAAAGGGCCGCAAGTTCACGAACTGCAGATCGGCGATCGGGTTGGAGTTCCGTGGATTCACTGGACCTGCGGCGAGTGCGAATTCTGCCTTGGGGGCAACGAGAATCTTTGTCCGCGACAGAAAATCACCGGCGTGACCGTGGATGGCGGGTATGCCGAGTTCGTGACGGCGCCGGCGAGCCATGCGGTGAAAATTCCAGACGGTCTCTCGGCGAGGGAGGCAGCGCCGCTTTTTTGCGCCGGCGTAACAGTGTATCGCGCCCTCAAGCGCGCAAACATTGCGCGGGGCCAAACGCTCGCGGTAATCGGCGTGGGCGGCTTGGGGCATCTTGCAGTCCAAATCGGACGTGAAATGGGCGCGGAGGTCACGGCCATCGACATCTCGGAAGAAAAGCTGGCCCTCGCCAAATCCTTCGGCGCCGCTGCAACGCTGAATGCCGCCGCGGCCGACATCGGCAACCAATTGCGCAGCATCGGCGGCTTCCATGCCGCGCTGGTAACTTCGGCTGCGAAAGCGGCCTACGATCTGGCGTTCAATGCCTTGCGACCCGCCGGAATTCTTCTCGCCGTGGGCCTCCCGGCGGAAAACATCTGCTTCCCACCGATCATGATGGCCGCGCGGGAACTTCGCATTCATGCCACGGCGGTGGGCACGCGCCAGGATTTGCGGGAGGTGCTGGCAATGGCGGCGGCCGGCAAGATTCGCTGTCAGGTCGCAACGTACCCGCTCGCCGATGCCAACGCGGTCTTGAATCATCTTCGGCGCGGCGAAATTTCCGGCCGTGCGGTTCTCGCCTGCCGCTGAATTGACGTCCCTTGAAATGCTGCGAATTTTGCGCGTCATGATTCTTTTCGCAGCCGACGGCCTGACGCTCCCGGGATGACTCCCTGACTATTCCCATCCTCCGACGGCGAGGCCCTGGCTCCCTGACGGAAAGCTTTCGTCTTGACGTTAGTCACTCTTATGTGATACGAGCTATCACAATTTCTTATGGATGGAGTCGGGGGCGGCTCCGGAACATTCCAGGGACGGGAGAAATGCTCCGGATCGTGGGTACGAATATTTCCCCTGCAGTGACCCGAAATCATTTGTTGGGGCCCGGTTCAGGCTGCGGTCGTCATCAGAAGCAAGCGGTCCAATCGGGACTGGTGATCGGGGGAATGAAGTGACCAGGCAACCGCCATCCGCCGGATCCATATCTACTCTTGCGTCGGTCCTGAAAATCCAGGAGGAGAAACAATGAAGGCAATCAACTCACTGGTATGCATATTCTTGATCGTGCTGTTAGCGCCCTCCCTGGCTCATGCGCAGGGAGTGGGCTCTTCGGGTGACATCAGCGGCACAGTTAGCGATCCCACAGGCGCGGTCGTCCCCAAGGCGAACATCACTGCCGTGGAGACGGATCGAGGAAGCCGGCATACCGGCATCTCCGACGACCGGGGCCAATATCGGATCACGGGCCTGCTGCCGGCTACCTATGATGTGACCGCACAGATTGGGGGCTTCGGCGCGGAGATTCAGAAAGGCGTGGTCGTCACGGTGGGATCAACAACCATCTTGGATTTCCACTTAAAGATATCAACCACCAAGGCCACCATCGAGGTGAGCGCGCAGCCTCCCATTGTGGAAGTGGAGCGAGGCAGCCAGGCGGACACCGTCTTGCAGCAGTACATCTCCGACCTTCCCATTTCCCGGCGCGACTATCTTACTTTCACGTTGCTGATGCCCGGCGTGTCGGATTCCACCAGGCTGGCTGATGACCAGGATTTTCGCGTGAAGCAAACGCCGCAAAGCGGCCTGTCGTTCTATGGGAGCAACGGCCGCGGCAACAGCGTGACCGTGGATGGCGGCGAATCCAACGATGATTCCGGCGGCGTGCGCCTCACGCTCAGCCAGGACGCCGTCCAGGAATTCCAGATTAATCGCAGCAATTACACGGCGGATTTGGGCGGAGCGAGTGGCGCATCCATCAACATCGTATCGAAATCAGGCAGCAACCAGGTGCATGGAAGTCTCTTCGGTTATTTCCGCAACGACGCGATGGATGCCCAGGATCCGTTTGCGTTCAGCCCAGCCCTGGCCCCGGACCCGACCTTTGCTAATTTTAATACCACTTCCGCTGGCACGCCGATCAAGGATTCCCTCAGCCGACAGCAGTACGGCGGGTCCCTGGGTCTACCAATTAAGAAGGACAAGACCTTCTTGTTCGTTGCTTTCGAGGGGCTGCGACAGGATGCTCAGAATGCCGTTCCGCTGCTCACGCAAAGTTCGATTTTTGCGGGACCTTCGATCCTCGGAAACACACTCCCAGCCACAGCCCAGGCGAGCGACCCGAGGGTGGCGCAACAGGGGATTATCCAGGGTCTGGTGACCCTGGCTGGTAATCCAACTGTGCCTTGCCTCAGACTGCCCGACGGGACGTTTCTCAACCTTCCGGCCCAAACCTGTGCTTTTGGGCTCCAGAGCATTCTGGCGGTCAATCCAACCCCGGGACCGAATCCCTTCGTCACCCCAATCCAGGCTGGATTGAATGGGTTCCTGGTGAACGATTTTGAAAATAACGGCGGCCTGTTTGACTTTAATACGCGCACGTACTTCGCGTCCGTCCGGCTGGATCACACTTTCAGCGATAAGAACCAGGCATTTCTCCGCTACACCTTCGGCCATGACCTGGAGGAATCCCCCGATGTGCAATCGCTGACGGGCTTTACGCGGGGCAGCTCGATCCATGCGTATTCACATACAATCCAGGGCTCGTGGTTCCACGTTTTCAGCCCTCGCACGCAGAATGAGCTTCGCGCGCAATATAATTACACCGACTTTAATGTACTCCCGAACCAGTTGGGCTCCGTGGGACTCGACATTCCAGGTTTTGGAAATTTTGGAAACCAAATCTTCATACCCAGCTTGACCATCATGCGCCGCCCCGACATCGCGGACAACTTCACGAAGATTCTCGGCCACCATACCGTGAAATTCGGCGGTGAATTCCTCTACCGGGGCAATCACACCGAGTCCCACACCTTCTTCCCCGGCCGTTTCGTTTTTGGCACGCTGCCGGGAGGAGCCGTCAGCCCGTGTTTCGCTCCCCCGACCCCTCCTGCAACTACGAATTTTTGCGGACTGGCGACGGCAGGAGCTGTTATTAACTCACTTCAGTCCGCTTCGCTAGGCGTTCCTCAGTTCTACGAGCAGGGCTTCGGCAACCCCATTTACAACTACCCACGACCGTTTACTGCGTTCTATGTGCAAGACTCCTGGAACATGACGTCGAACTTCACGCTGAATTTTGGCCTGCGGTATGAACTGGACTCGCAGTACGGCGCGCTCAACACCGACAAGGATAATTTTGCCCCGCGCGTGTCGTTTGCATGGGACCCATTCAAAGACCACAAGACCGTGATTCGCGGAGGATTCGGGATTTTCTACTCGCCGATTTACGGCCAGATTGCCGATGTGGTGCAGACCCTCGGCAACGTCAACAACACGCGGCAGATTGCGAATTTCCTGGCGCCCGCAAATCTTCCCGCGCCTTGTGCCCTGGTGGGAGCCGCCGGGAACACTTTCCCCTTGTCCGGCTGTATCTTCCAGACGTTGTTTACCCAAGGAAAGGTTTCGTGCACAGCTCCGGCGGCAGGAGCTGCTGCTTGCATCACGCCAGCGGATCTTGCCCCGCTCGGCATCAATGTTACTCACACCGGCCCGCTTCCGCTGTTGACGGTGCTTTTCAGCGGCCAGCCCGGCTATCAGAATCCGTACTCCGAGCAAGCTTCGTTTGGAATCGAACGCGAGATTGCCAGCGGCCTTTCTATTTCGGTGAGCGGCATCTATTCCCACACGCTCAGACTCCCTGTCGCGATTGACCTCAACGCGCTGCCGGCTGCTCCGTTTGTGACTCTACCTCTGGCCAACGGGGGGGCGGCCAGGTATCGGGACTGGAATGCCGATCCGAACTCTGACCCATTCGGCGGCGCTCCATGCAAGGGTGCAACCATTCTCACCTGCTTTGTGAATCCAGCGATTCTGCAGGCCGACCAATACAGCTCCAAGGGATCGGCTCTCTACGAGGGCGCTATCCTGGAAGTGAAGAAGCGCTTCAGTGATCACTTCACGTTCATCGCAAATTACACTTGGAGCAAAGCCTTCGATACAACCACCGACTTCAACAGCGACTTCGGCCCCGTGGACAACACCAACCTGGGAGGGGAACGCGGTCTTTCTGATTTCGATCAGCGGCACAAATTTGTGACTGCCGCGGTGATTCAGAGTCCCTGGAAAAACCCGATTCTTTCCGGCTTTGAGCTTTCTCCGATCGTCCGCTACAGCAGCGGCCATCCTTTCACCCTGCTGGCGCTCGAGGACATAAACGGGGACCGGCATTTCACCAACGACCGCACGATCGGCGCTGCGCGCAATACCGGACAGGGTCCCAATTACGCCACCTGGGACATGCGCTTGAGCCGGACGTTCCGGCTCGGCGAAAAAGCAAACCTCCAGTTGCTCGCGGAAGGGTTCAACCTCGCGAACAGGACGAACTATGCCAGCGTCAACAATGTGGTCGGCCCCGTTTTTGGCCTGCCTACGGCGCTGGGCGGGGGAGGGTCTACCACATTCAACGTCCACGGGCAGGTCTGCCAGACAGTGAGCCAGCCGCTGTGCTTTACTTCGGCTTTGCCGAAGCGGCAGATTCAACTCGGCGCAAGATTCAACTTCTAATTTCAGGCTCCTGATCGCCGGCGGTGGCACGAGAGAACATCGCCGGCGATCCTTCGCTCTGCCTCTCGGTTCGACGCTGCCGAAACCGATGATTTTTTGAATTTCGATACGAGGAGGATCAAACCATGTGGCGAGTTACGAAGCAGGCGGCACTATTCCTGGCGCTTGCGGTTTTGCTGGTAGTTTCGATTCCCGTAAGCGCCCTCGCGCAAGTTACAACATTGCCCGGCACCTTACCCGACGGCGCCACTTTTCTGATCGAGGTTCCAGCCAATTGGAACGGGATCCTATTTCTGTATAGCCACGGCTACGTAGTCCCGGGGAGCCCGAATCCTGCTGAAAATGTCGGCGATCCTTTCACTCGAGCATTCATGCTCGCCAATGGTTTCGCACTCGCGGGATCTTCTTATGCCCACACCGGCTGGGCCATCAAGGAAGCGTTGATGGATCAAGTCGAGGTCCTCGATGTATTCGATTCCGCTTTTGGCCATCCCCACCAAACCATCGCCTGGGGACACTCTCTGGGCGGCATCATCACCGCAGGCCTGATTCAACGTAACCCTCATCGCTTCGACGCGGCGCTCCCCATGTGCGGAGTGCTTTCGGGCGGCGTCGCTACATGGAATACGGCGCTCGACGCGGAAGTCGCTTTCAGCACTCTGATCGCGTCACAAAGCCAGCTCCAGCTTGTCCACATTACAAATCCGCTGGTTAATCTCGAGCTTGCTGAACAGGCGCTTGCCGCGGCCCAGGCAACGCCCCAGGGCAGAGCGCGAATCGCTTTGGGAGCGGCGCTCGCCAACGTGCCCGGCTGGTTCGTTCCCACATCACCTGAACCTGCGCCGACGGATTTCGCGAGCCAGGAAACAAACCAGTTCCTCTGGGATCAGCAGGTGGATTTTCCTTTTGTCTTCGCCTTCCGCGCGGAGTTGGAAGCTCGGGCGGGGGGTAATGTTTCATGGACCACCGGAGTCAATTTCGAAGAGCAGTTCGAACGTTCCCGTGACCGGGACGAGGTGCGGGCGCTCTACAAAGAGGCAGGCCTCAGTTTGCACGAGGACCTGGAAGCTCTGAACCATGCCCCCCGAATCAAGGCGGATCCGGAGGCCGTCGAGTATCTCGAGAAAAACATCATCTTCAACGGCCGGATCCACATTCCCGTCCTTACGCTGCATACAAATGGTGATGGGCTCGTCGTGGTGGAGAACGAATCGGCGTACAAGAAGGTGGTGGACGAAGCGGGCAACGAAGAATTCTTGCGCCGCGAGTTCGTGGGCCGAGCCGGACATTGTTCCTTCACGCCCGCAGAAACCATCGCGGCCGTCGAGAAACTCCTCGGTCGTCTGGAGACAGGGAAATGGCCCAAAGCCGAACCGGACGATCTCAACGCGGCTGCCGCGGCACTGGGCCCGAACTTCAATATTTTTTTCACGTCGCAAGGCATCGTGCCCACTCCGCCCGCATTCATCGAGTTCCGACCGGGCCCCTATCTCCGCCCGTTTGACGCTTTCAGCAGGGAATGCGAGTTCGGATTCGGCTGCCATTAGGTTTCAGCTCTCAGATCATCTTTGCAGGTCGCGGCGGCGCCGGGATCGAATGGCTGGCTTTTTCTTCGGCGACGGCAGGTAAAAACGCCGCTCGCACAGGCTAGGTCTTGTTCATGACTGTCAAACAGCTCTTCGATCTTTCCGGGCGTGTAGCGATTATCACGGGCGGCGCCGTCGGGCTCGGACGCCAAATGGCCGATGCCCTTGCGGAGATGGGGGCAAATCTTGTCCTCTGCGCCCGCAAAGAGGAACGCTGCCAGCAAGCCGCCGAAGAATTGCAGCGGCTCGGGGTAAAGACGCTCGCCCTCGCGTGCGATGTCAAGAATCCGGCCAGCATCCGGGAAGTTGTGGATGCCACGCTCGCTCAATTCGGCCGAATTGATATCCTGATCAACAATGCCGGGGTATCCTGGGGTGCTCCCGTCGAGGAAATGACTCTCGAACAGTGGAACAAAGTGATCGAAACGAATCTCACCGGAACTTTCCTCTGCTCGCAAGCGGTGGGAAAAGTAATGATCGGCCAGCGCCGCGGAAATATTATTAACATCGCTTCGGTTGCCGGTCTTGGCGGGTCTCCCGCGAAGTTGCAGGCCATCGGCTACTCCGCAAGTAAAGGCGGGGTCATCACATTCACGAAAGATCTCGCATGCAAATGGGCCATGCACGGCATCCGCGTGAATGCGATTGCTCCGGGCTGGTTTCCCACCCACATGTCGGAAGGTGTGATCAGGCAGGAAGGGGAATCGCTGCTCGAAGGAATTCCTCTGCGGCGATTTGGCGGTGAGTGCGATTTGAAAGGCGCGGCTGTGTTTCTCGCTTCAGATGCTTCGGACTACGTCACCGGGCACGTGCTGGTGGTGGACGGAGGCCAGTCGGCGTGCTAGGACCGGGCTAGCTGATGAACATCCCCCTCACACCCATCCGCTTTCTGCGATACGCAGCGCAGCAGTATCCGGACAAGACTGCGGTTGTCTGCGACGACCATCGCTTCACCTACGCGCAGTTCGCCGACCGGGTCAGCCGGCTCGCCGGCGCTCTTCGTGCTGCGGGGGTGAAGCCGGGTGACCGGGTGGCATTTCTCAGCACAAATTGCCATCGTCTGCTCGAAGCCTATTATGGAGTTCTCGAAGCTCGAGCCGTCCTGCTTCCGTTGAACATCCGCCTGGCGCCCGATGAGCTTGCTTACATATTGAACGACGCCGGGGCCGGCATCCTGTTCCTCGAAAAGCAATTCGCCGGCATGGTCCAGGGGTTCCGTAACAGCCTCACCTCCGTGCGCGATTTTCATCTGCTCGATGGCCAGCCTCAGGAGGACTGGCTCTCGTCGCAAAATTACGAGGAGCTATTGTCCGCCGCCTCTCCCTACTGCACCGACATCATGGATTTCGACGAAAACTCGCTGGCCGAGCTTTTCTATACCAGTGGGACCAGCGCCAACCCCAAAGGCGTGATGCTCACCCACCGGAATGTCTATCTCCACGCGATGACCGTCTGCGTGGCTTTCCAGACGACAGCCAAAACTGTCGAACTGCACACCATTCCACTGTTCCACGCGAATGGCTGGGGCGTCGCGCATTCGGTCACATTCATGGGCGCCACTCATGTGATGATTCACCGATTCGATCCGCCCGAAGTCTTCCGCCTCATCGAACGCGAGCGCGCCCACGCCTGCAGTCTGGTCCCCACCATGGCCGCTGCGCTGGTGAATTGCCCCGAGCGGAAGAAATATGATCTCAGCAGCCTCGAGCGAATCGTCATCGGTGGCGCCGCCTCCTCACCAACGCTAGTGCGCGAGGTGGAGGAAAAGCTGGGCTGCACGTGCTTCTCCGGTTACGGATTGACGGAAACGTCGCCGATACTCTCCATTTCCCCTGCGAAGTTCGGCATGCGATGGGAAGGAGATCAGCGCTACATCGGCCAGGCCATGACGGGATTTGCCGCGCCCGGCGTGGAACTTCGCGTCGTGGACGCCGATGATCAGGATGTTCCCCGCGATGGAGTGACCATCGGTGAAATTATCGCGCGCAGCGATGGCGTGATGGAGGGTTACTGGCGCCAGCCCGAAGCCACGGCGCAAGCTCTGCGCGGCGGCTGGTTTCATACCGGCGACATGGCCACGATCAGGGCGGATGGCTACATTCTGATCGTAGATCGCAAGAAGGACATCATCGTCAGCGGCGGAGAAAATATCTCCTCCCTCGAAATTGAGAAAGCGCTGGTGGCCCATCCGAGCGTCTACGAAGTCGCCGTGATACCCGTGCCGGATCAGAAGTGGGGCGAGGTGCCCAAGGCGCTCGTTGTGTTGAAACCCGGCGCGCCGGCCAGCGCCCAGGAACTGCTCGAGTTCTGCCGTTCCCGCATCTCCCATTACAAAGTCCCGCATTCCATCGAATTTTTCCCGGCGCTGCCGAAGACCGGCACGGGAAAAATCCTGAAAAAAGATCTCCGCAAACAATATTGGGGCGGCCAGGACACGCTCCGCACCGAGTATGTCGCAAAGAAAACGAGCTGACCGCCCGGAGGCATTGACCAGATGGATCTGAACCTGACCGCTGAAGAATCGCAGTTTCGCGATGAATTGCGCGCCTGGCTTGCCGCGAATCTTCCCAAAGATTGGAACGATTGGCGCGAAAAGCCGATTGAAGTTTCTTTCCCGTACTTGCGCGCCTGGCAACAAAAGCTCCACGAAGGCGGCTGGGCCGCCGTCTCCTGGCCCAAAGAATACGGTGGCCGCAGCGCCAGCCTGATGCAGCAAGCGATTTTCTGGGAGGAAATGGCGCGGGTGGATGCGCCTCCGCCGGCCAACACTCTCGGCCTGGGAATCATCGGCCCCACGATTATTGCCCACGGTACCGAAGCTCAAAAGAAACGCTACATCCCGAAGATTCTCAGCGCCGAAGAGATTTGGTGCCAGGGGTTCTCGGAGCCAAATGCCGGCTCGGACCTCGCGGGCCTGCAAACTGAAGCGCGCCTGGATGGGGGCAACTACATCGTGAATGGTCAAAAGGTCTGGACCAGTTTTGGCTGGGTGGGAGACTGGTGTGAAGTTGTTGTGCGCACAGATCCCAGCGTGGCCAAGCACAAGGGTCTCACCGTTCTGCTCGTGGACATGAAATCCCCCGGCGTGGACGTGCGCCCGCTCCGCCAGATGACCGGCGAATCCGAATTCAGCGAGATCTTCTTTCGCGACGTGCGCGTGCCGGCCGAAAACGTGCTGGGAAGAGTAAATGACGGCTGGAATGTGGCCATCAGCACGCTCATGCACGAGCGCGGCGCGTTCGGCGCGCGGCTGCATGTCCTGTTCAAGCGCAATATCGACCGGCTCATCGAACTTTCTCACACCACCCATCACGACGGTAGTCCCGCCGCGAAAGATCCGCTGATTCGCCAGAAGCTCGCGCAGTGCTATGCCGAAATCGAAATCATGCGCCTCAATCAGTTGCGCGCTTTCAGCCGCATGGCTGCCACCGGCGTGCCCGGACCGGAAGGCTCTATCTTGAAAATTTTCTGGAGCGAGTTGAACCAGCGCCTCCAGCAGACTGCTCAGGAATTGCTCGGCTCCTACGGACAATTGCTCGGCGCGGACCCCCACTCAATTGACCACGGGATCTGGTCCTACGGATACCTTCGTTCGCGCGGCAACACCATCGAAGCCGGCACGTCGGAGATTCAGCGGAACATCATCGGGCACTTTGTGCTTGGCTTGCCGAGAAGCTACTAGGGAGAACCACAATGCAATTCGGTTTGAGCGATAGCCAGCGGCTTCTGCAGGACAGCGCGCGAAAATTCTTCGCCGCAGAATGCCCCATGACTCAGGTGCGCCGTCTGATGGAGACAGATACCGCTTATGATCCCGCACTCTGGTCAAAAATGGCCGAACAGGGATTTACAGGAATTATTTTTCCGGAGGAGTACGACGGCGCGGGCCTCGGCACAGTCGAACTCATCCTGCTGATGGAAGAAGCGGGACGCGCGCTGCTGCCCGGTCCATTTTTCTCCACCGTCGTGCTCGCCGGTGGCGTGCTGAACGCGATCGGAACCGCGGAACAGAAAAAGAAATACCTTGCGCCGATCTGCCGGGGCGAGCGGCGCTCCACCGTCGCGATTCTGGAGTCGAGCGCGAGCTGGGACCTCGCGAGCGCGCAGATTTCGGCGGTAAATGGAAAACTGAACGGTGAAAAACTGTTCGTGCCCGATGCGGCAGTCGCCGACTCCATCATCGTCGTAGCTCGCAACGACGTTTTTGCCGTTGACGCCGATGCTCCGGGGATTCACATCGAGCCGATGTCGGCAATGGATCTCACTCGCAAGCTGTACTCGGTGCGTTTTGAAAACACGCCTGCCGAAAAGCTCGATGATCCTGCCGGGTTGCAGAAAGCGCTGGACGTGGCCACCGCCGCCCTGGCCGCGGAACTGGTGGGCGGCATGCAGCACACCCTCGACATCACCGTCGAATATGCGAAGACGCGCAAACAGTTTGGCAAGCCGATCGGAATTTTTCAAGCCGTACAGCATCAATGCGCCGACATGTACCTGGAAACGGAAAGCTCGCGCTCAGCCGCCTACTATGCCGCGTGGACACTCGAAGAAAACGCGCCGGACGCCGCGCTGGCCGTCTCGATCGCGAAAATGTACGCGAGCGATGCCTCTCGAGCCGTCGGCAATCGTGGAATTCAAATTCATGGCGGAATGGGATTCACCTGGGAGAACGATCTCCATCTATACTACCGGCGCGCCAAAGCGTCAGAAACCATGTTTGGTGATGCCGCATTCCATCGCGAGCGCATCGCGCGTCTGGCGATAGATTCCGCTGCTCGAACCGCCAAATCAGCCTGACCGCCAATCAAAGAGAGCCACTGCCATGAGCGATCTAGTTCGACTGACAAAAGATGACGGCATCGCAATCATCACCATCAACAACCCGCCGGTCAACGCCCTCAGCCCCGGCGTGCCCGAAGCCATCGCCGAAGCCATCGAGCAAATCAATAAAGACGAGAGCGTTCGTGCAGCTGTGCTCATCGGCGGCGGCCGAACTTTCGTCGCCGGCGCGGACATCAAGGAATTTGGCAAGATCACATCCGGCAAGCCCGCGGGCACGATGGAATTTCCGGCGGTGCTGCTTCAAATCGAAAATTGCCGTAAGCCCGTCGTGATGGCCATTCACGGCACGGCATTGGGTGGCGGCATGGAGTTGGCCATGGCCGGCCATTACCGCGTGGCCGCCCCAAGAGCGCAAGTGGGCCAGCCGGAAGTAAAGCTCGGCTTGATTCCCGGCGCAGCGGGCACGCAGCGCCTCCCCCGTCTCGCGGGCATCGCCAAGGCTCTCGAAATGTGCGCGGAGGGCAATCCCGTCTCGGCGCAAGAAGCGCTGAAATTCGGCATCGTTGACCGGCTCATCGAAGGCGACCTGCTCGCCGGTGCTGTAGCATTCGCGCGCGAAATCACCGGAAAACCCGCGCCGAAAACGCGCGAGCGCAATGAGAAGCTCGGCACGCCGGAACAGAACGCCCCGCTCTTTGCCGCCGCGCGCGAAACGGCTCGCAAGAAGCAGCGCAATTTGATGGCGCCGCTCGCAGCCATTGACGCGGTCGAAGATGCCACTCGCCTGCCTTTTGCTGATGGCTGCGCCGCGGAGCGCGAGCGATTCATCCGCTGCCTCTTCTCGGATCAGTCCAAGGCGCTCATTCACGTTTTCTTTGGCGAGCGTGAAGTCGCTAAAATCCCCGACATCCCCAGAGAAACGCCGGTCATCCCGGTGAACGCCGCAGCCGTCGTCGGTGCTGGGACGATGGGTGGCGGTATCGCCATGGTGCTTGCCA
>JBGPZR010000379.1:0-2827 GCA_041493845.1 Terriglobia bacterium
CCATGGAGCTCCTTTCCGGATTCCCTATCATCCTCGACGGCACGGACAATTTCGAAACGCGGTTGCTCCTGAATGACGCGGCCATCTCGCTCACCGTCCCCTGGATCTATGCCGCCGCAGTCGGCAGCTATGGCGTGACCATGACGATTCGCCCCGGCGACACAGCCTGCCTTGCCTGCCTTCTCGAAACCGGCCAAAAATCCGCAGCGCTAGGCGCCGAAGCCACTTGCGATACGGCCGGCGTGCTCAACGCCGTTGCCGGCGTGATTGCTTCCATCGAAGCGGCGGAAGCTACAAAAATTCTCGCCGGAAAAACGGAAGCGCTGCACGGCCGCCTGGTCTCCTGTGACGTCTGGAGCGGTAGGTTTCAATCCGTCCGCATGGCCCGCAATCCGGATTGCCGCGCTTGCGCCCGGCGCGTTCTCACCTACCTCGAAGGGGGAGCGCAGCCACACATCACCATGTGCGGCCGCGATTCGGTGCAAATTCACGACCGTAGCCGCAAGCTCGACCTCAGCGACCTCAGCCGGCGGCTTGCCAGTGCCTCCGCCGCCGAGGTGCGGAACAACGAATTTCTTCTTCGCTTCCGCGTTCCACCCTACGAAATGACAGTCTTCGCCGACGGCCGCGCCATCATCAAGGGAACGAAGGATCCCGCCGTGGCGCGCTCGCTCTACGCCCGCTACATCAGCTCGTAGTGAATTGGAAATGATTTCGAAGAAGCGCTAGCCGACAAAGCGGCGTGCGGCAGACTGCCGCATGACGGCGCGATCAATGTTTTCCCGGCAGTTCATCAGGGTGAGCAGCGTGCTCAGGATGCGCGCCTTGATTTCATCGGACATGGGATAGCCGCTGGTGGCCGTGCGGACCAGCGTCTCGCCGCGCGTAGCGATCTTCTGCATGAATTCATTGTGGCGTTCGTGGCTATTTTTTCCCAGCGCCGACTCGCGGCGCATCTCGGCGCATTCCTGCTCGATGAAAAGCGTGAAATGGAGAATACACATGTGCTCGGCGGCAAGCCCCGCCGGCACTCCTATCTTGCAGCCTTTTGCAGTACAAATTTCTGGCACAGGCACACCCGTTCACGAGCTTCTGTCTTTTAGCATCTTCCACAGGCGAATTCCAGTGACCGCATCCGGCTCGTTTCCATCCAGATAGCAGCGGCCACGCTTCCGGGATTGGCTTCGTCGCTTCCCGGCAGGACTCCGATCTTCGCAAGCAGGTTCCCGAGCGGGCCGCTTTTGAGTTTCCGTCCACCCGTGGCCGGATCGAGCAGGACCCTCAAGCCGATAAGGACGCGGCTTATATCCGAGCCCGCAGCGTCCCGGGAGTTTTCGCTTTGAAGAACAACCTCCGCGTCGAAAAGTCCAGCTGACGCGAAAAAAGAGGCGAGGCGCGTCCTCCCGTCTCGCCTCTTCTGATTTTCACCAGCGATTTATTGAGGTGTTACGGTCAGCCCGCCCGGCGCATTAGGCGCCGCAGGATTTTGTTCGCCGGTCTTGAATTGCGTCCAGGGCCCCGCGTTCATATCGCGCAAAATCGGCGACATCCATTTGTACTCCGGGTGTTCGCTGATAAATTTTGCGGCGTTGAAATTCGTTCCGCAAGGATGCCCCATCCGCGCGATAAAGCTCATGTCTTTGGTCATGCGGCTGTCCGTCACTTTTCCCTGCACCGCGCCCATCGGTTCGTACGGTTTTACATCCCAGGCGGGATCGCCTTCCGTCGAAGCGTCACCGTGCCCGCAAAGCGTCCGGTGATTGGCTTCCGTCTTTTTCGCGTACGAATCGAAATGGTCGGAGATGAATGCCTCCGCGAGCGCTGCATCAATGTTCCCTTTGCTCGGCTTCATCAACTGTTCCCAGCGGACGCGCCGGGCGTTCGGTGAGGTTGCGAGGTTCGTGGGATCAAACGTGGTGTCTTCCTTGATCACTTCCGGGTCGCTCGGAAAATTAGAGCCGACAAAATATCCGTCTTTCGTGCGGTAGAGCTTTGTCTTCCTCAATCCCAGCTCGAATTGGGCGATCTCGCCGGTCTTGCGGTCGCCCAGCAACCAGTCGTTGGCGTACCCGCCGTTGTTTCCGTCGAGCATGATCTTCACGTATTCGTCAATCGAGTGGGCATATTGCATAGCTTTGCGCGCGCGGACGAATTCCGGCTTCCCGGTGGGATCCCAACCGTGAAAGCTCGAAATAGTCGTCTCCGTAATCATCAAGCCGTCTGCGTTTACTCCAAAATCGTCGTCGCTGGCGATCACGCCAGGGAATCCATCCATCAGCATGCGGAATCCCTGTTCGGGGACGATATCGAAAATGATCCGCCAGCGCTCCCCGTTCGCGTAATTCGTCCAGTTGTTGTGGGCCATCACGATCTGATGATCTTTCGTCCAGCTCCCGGTGGCGACGAAGGCGCTGCAATGCTCCGGAGCGTGCAGTTTCGGGGCTTCGGCGGCTTTGGTTTGCTCCTTCAACCACGGCACGTAATATCCGGGCAGCTCTTCAAACGCGTTCATAGCCACGATATCGTCGCGGTCGAGCTTCACTTTGCGCGCCTGGATGCCCTCTACAATTCCATCCAGCTCCGCCTGGTATTCAGGATCAATTTTCGGCCAGAGCATCTCTCGCGCGGCCCGCCGGAAGAACTCCCAGTCGCGCTGCGTCGAATGCGTCATGTTCAAGCTGACGGAGGCGAACGCATCGGCAATCTCCGGAGCCAACAGAAAGCCATGTTGATACCCGACGTCGTGCGGCACACCTTCGAGGTGCACATAAATCCAGCCGCCGCGCTCGAACCGATACGCCTTCGCGAGACGCGGGTCGTCGGAGCC
>JBGPZR010000003.1:0-15828 GCA_041493845.1 Terriglobia bacterium
CCCCGGCTGGTAAACAACGCCACAGCATGAGCGAACACCGAAAACATCACGATCGGCTGGAAGAGTTGCACCAACGGAACGCTGAGGCCGAAGCGGGCGGCGGAGCCGAGCGCCGCGAGCGGCAACACAAAGAGGGCAAGCTCAGCGCGCGCGAACGGATCGATCTGTTGCTCGATGAAGGTTCGTTCGAGGAGCTCGACAAATTTGTCCGCCACCACTGCACCGATTTCGGCATGGAGGAGCAGCGGCCTGCGGGCGACGGTTTTGTCACCGGCTTCGGCCGGATTGAGGGCCGGCTCGTGTACGTGTTTGCGCAGGATTTCACCGTGTTCGGCGGATCGCTTTCGGCGGCAAACGCTTCCAAAATCACGAAGATCATGGATCTTGCCATGCGCCAGGGTGCGCCCGTAATCGGGCTGAACGATTCCGGGGGTGCGAGGATTCAGGAAGGCGTGATGTCGCTGGCAGGCTACGCGGATATTTTTCTGCGCAACACGCTGGCGAGCGGCGTGATTCCGCAGATCAGTGCGATCATGGGGCCGTGCGCCGGCGGCGCGGTCTATTCCCCGGCAATCACGGATTTCATTTTTATGACCCGCGATACTTCCTACATGTTTGTCACCGGCCCGGACGTGATCAAGACGGTGACGCACGAGGAAGTGACCAAGCACGAGCTGGGCGGCGCGATGACGCACAACGCGACGAGCGGGGTCGCTCATGTCCTGGCGCGCGATGACGCGGAATGCCTGGCCATGATCCGCGAACTGTTGAGCTATCTGCCTTCGAACAATCTGGAAGATCCGCCGCGGCGTGCGCCCGCCGATCCTTGGGACCGCGCGGACACAGCGCTGAATGGGCTGGTTCCGGAGGATCCGCTCAAGCCTTACGACATCAAGGACGCGATTCATGCGATCGTCGACGAGGGCGAGTTTTTCGAGGTGCACGAGCACTTCGCGAAAAATCTCGTGGTAGGCCTTGCGCGGCTCGATGGGCGGCCGGTCGGGATCGTCGCGAACCAGCCGGCGTTTCTTGCCGGAGTGCTGGACATCAACGCGTCCGTAAAAGGTGCTCGGTTCGTGCGGTTCTGCGACGCGTTCAATATCCCGCTGATCACTTTTGAAGACGTGCCGGGATTTCTTCCCGGTACGCAGCAGGAGTTCGGCGGGATCATCAAGCACGGCGCGAAGCTGCTTTTTGCGTTTGCCGAAGCGACAGTGCCAAAGATTACAGTGATTACCCGCAAGGCTTACGGAGGCGCTTACTGCGTGATGTCGTCGAAACACATCCGCACAGACGTGAATTATGCCTGGCCGACGGCAGAAATCGCGGTGATGGGCCCGGAGGGCGCAGTGGGTATCGTGTACAAGCGCGAGATTGATCGCGCGCCGGAACCGGAGCGCGACAAGCTGCGCCGCGAGAAGATTGAAGATTTCCGCGAGCGGTTTGCGAACCCCTATGTTGCGGCCGAGCACGGATACATCGATGCCATCATCGAGCCTTCGCAGACGCGTGCAAAGCTCATCACCGCGCTGCGGTCGCTGGAAACCAAGCGCGATACCAACCCCCGGAAGAAGCACGGCAATATCCCGCTGTAACGCAAAAGGTAGACTTTGTGGAGTCATCCTCAGGTATCTCAGAGGGTCAGACTGGATTTTCGGGGCGAATTCCGATAGCATCACACGGTTTTGCCTCATTGCTATGATTCAGAGCTAAATCAGGAGAGGGTCATGCCCAAGAACGCGAACAGTCCGAAGACGCTGCTCGAATCGCTCGATGCGCTGATTGAAAAGCATCACCTGCTGAAGCATCCTTTTTATCGCGCGTGGACGGAAGGAAGACTCTCGAAAGAATCGTTGGGACTTTATGCGAAGCAGTATTACCAGCATGTGCGCGCGTTCCCGGAAAACTTGAGGCAACTGGAGGCCCGCACCAACGGCAGCATCCGGAAGCTCGTAAGAGAAAATCTTGCGGAGGAGTTGTATCCGGCGGCGCCGCACCCGGCGCTCTGGCGGCAGTTTGCGCGGTCGGTCGGCGTTACGGACAAGGCGCTCGATTCCGCGCAACCGCTCCCCGGGATCGCTGCTCTGCTGGACACGTTTGACGAAGTGGCTGCGCAGGGAACTGTGGCGCAAGCGATCGCCGCGTTCTACGTCTATGAAGCGCAGGTGCCGGAAATCGCTACGCAGAAAATTTCAGGGCTGCGCCGCTTCTACGACATCACCGATCTGCAGGCACTCGCCTACTTCGCCGTGCACGAAGAAGCCGATGTACGGCACCGCGCGGTGTGGCGCGAATGGCTTGCGAGCCAGAAGGGTGTGGACGAGGTAGCCGTCTTGTGCGCGGCCGAGCGCGGGTTGAAGGCACTGTGGGGCGCGCTGGACGCCGTGTATCCCGAAGGATGTGCCGCGAAGAATTAGCTCGCAGCCCGCTGACCTCGGGAAGATCAAGCCCATCTCGAAGCCGAAGATTCAACTTTCGGCGTCAGCACTTTCACACCACCGTGCCCGCCGACAAACACCTGCGACGCAAATCCAAGAAAGAGTCCGTGTTCCACTGCGCCGACGACGTGGTCCAGGTGGTGCGCGACTTCTTTTGGCGCCTGCATCGGGCCGTACGCGCAATCAACAATGTAATGGCCGCCGTCGGTAACGTAGGGCCTTTTGTCCGCGCCGAGCCGTAAAGTGGGATTTGCGCCGAGCTGCCTCAATTTTCGCTCGGTCGCCTGCCAGCCAAACGGCACAACCTCGACCGGGACGGCGAAGTGCGTGCCGAGACGCTCGACCAGTTTTGTTTCATCGGCGACAACAGCCATGCGCTTGCTTGCGGCCGCAACGATTTTTTCGCGCAGCAGCGCGCCGCCGTGGCCCTTGATGAGATAGAGGGTGCCGCGCTCCACTTCATCGGCACCGTCGATGGTGAGGTCGATTTCAGTATGCTCAGCAAGTGTTGCCAGGGGAATCTTCAGGCTACGCGCCTGCTCGGCGGTGCGCTCCGACGTGGGGATTCCGACGATGCGCAAACCCTCCTCGGCAACGCGGCGACCGAGCTCGCTGACCACAAATGAAGCAGTCGAGCCGGTGCCGAGGCCGACGATCATGCCGGTTTCCACGATCTTCGCGGCGGCTTCAGCGGCAGCTTTCTTCCACCGATTCTGTTCGGATGCGTCCATTGTTTCGCCCGTGATGTTCAAACCCAGGCCGCGGGCATCATAGCTGCTCAGCGGCAGGTTGCCAACTCTTCGAGCTACCGCGCTGGCCGGCGAGCCGCAGGATACAGCCACGCGCGGAACTAGCATGCTAGAATTTCACGTTTGAGCGCTGGCACCAAAATGTTTCGCAAAATTCTCATTGCGAATCGCGGCGAGATTGCCGTGCGCATTGTGCGCGCCTGCCGGGAAATCGGCGTGCGCGCGGTGGTGGTCTATAGCGACGCCGACCGTGCTTCGCTGCACGTCCGGCTTGCCGACGAAGCGTACCCACTTGGACCGGCACCCTCGCGAGAAAGCTATCTGGTAATCGAAAAAATCATGGGCGTGGCGCGGTACGCGGGGTGCGACGCGCTTCATCCGGGATATGGATTTCTGGCCGAAAATCCGGCGCTAGCGCGCGCTTGTGCCGCCGCTGGCATCACCTTCATCGGGCCGTCGCCTGAAGCGATGGAGCAGCTCGGATCAAAGACGGCGGCGCGGCATTTGGCGCGTGACGCAGGCGTCCCCACAGTTCCCGGGACGCTTGACCCGATCGAAAGAAGCGAGGATCTGCGGAAGATTGCCCAGAGCGTTGGTTTTCCCCTTGTCCTCAAAGCGGTGGCGGGCGGCGGCGGAAAAGGGATGCGCCTGGTAAACCGGGAAGCCGAGCTCGACGCCGCGTGGCGCGACGCCTCCTCCGAGGCGCAGAACGCGTTTGGCGACGGGCGGTTGTATCTCGAGAAATATCTTCTGCGGCCCAGGCATATTGAAATCCAAGTCTTGGGCGATGAGCACGGGCATGTCGTGTACCTCGGCGAGCGCGAATGTTCAGTGCAGCGGCGCCACCAAAAAGTGATCGAGGAAGCGCCCTCGCCGATCATGACCGCTGAATTGCGCCACGCGATGGGCGAGGCGGCAGTGAAGCTCGCGCGCGCCGGCCGCTACACGAACGCGGGGACTGTGGAGTTCTTGGTGGATCCGCAGCGCAACTTCTATTTCCTGGAAATGAACACGCGGCTTCAGGTGGAGCATCCGGTGACGGAAATGGTGACGTCACTCGACCTGGTGAAGCTGCAAATCCGCATTGCTGCCGGAGAGCCGCTGCCGTTTGCGCAGCAGGACGTGGCTCTGCGCGGGCACGCCATCGAGTGCCGCATTTATGCGGAGGACCCGGACAACAATTTTTTCCCTTCGCCGGGGAAAATCCTCGAGCGGGGTGTGCCCAGCGGCCCGGGCATTCGCCTCGACGACGGGGTGTATGCCGGCTGGACAGTGCCGAATGAATACGATCCGATGCTTGGGAAATTGATCGCCTGGGGCAGCGACCGCGGCGAGGCCCTTGCCCGTCTGCGGCGGGCGCTGGACGAATATTATGCCAGCGGGATTAAGACGAACGTCTCGCTTTTCCGCCGTATTCTCGCTGCGCGAGATTTTCAGACCGGCGCAATCTATACGAGCTGGCTGGACGATTTTCTGCGCGACGAGAAGCAGAATGGGCGGGAGGCTGCTATTCCGCCCGGGGGTGAGGGCGGCGCCTCGCACGCTGCTGAGGATGCCGCGATTTTCGCCGCTGCGCTCTGGCACATGTCGCAAAACGGAGCCTCCGGCAAAATGGCAGCGGGTGGCTCTGAGGCGCACGAGTCGCGCTGGAAACTGGAAGGGCGGCGGGAGCAATTGGATCGCGAACCACAGCGATAGCGTTTGGCTCGAACCGCAGGGGCGGACGCGCAGGACATGAAACTCGGCATCGAACTCGGAGGAAAGCCGCACACCGCGGAACTGGTGCGTGTGGGCGAACGCTTGCGCTGTTTTCTGGATGGCAAGGTGCTCGAGGCCGATGCAGTCGAAGTGGCTCCTGGGGTTTACTCCATTTTGATAGGCGGAGAATCGTTTGAGGTGCGTGTGGAGCCTCGGGCTGAGGCAGGCGTCGCCGGACTGCGCGTCGTTGTTGGCAGCCGGGAATTTTCGTCAGATGTTCGCGACCCGCGCCAGTGGCGACGCCAACGCGATGCCGCGGCGGAAGCTGAAGGGCGGCAGCAAGTGCTCGCGCCGATGCCGGGAAAAATCATCCGCGTGCTGGTGAAGGCGGGGGATTCAATTGAAATGAAGCAGGGGTTGGTGGTGGTCGAAGCGATGAAGATGCAAAACGAGATCCGCTCGCCAAAATCCGGGACAGTCGAGCGCCTGATGGTCACAGAAGGGCAAGCAGTGAACACCGGCGAAGTCCTTGCGATTATCGCTTAGCAATCCCGCCAAAGCCGCAAGCCTGAAGCGTTATCCATTAGGCTCATTTGCCGCTTTCGATTCTTCCTACCGTTCAGAGCACCTGCCAGAAGGCCAGCAACACAGCGCAGCGAACAGGCTCTCCCCATTTCACATTTTTAAAATTTCGTTTTCCGGCGATTGCTCTACTTCGAAGTGGGAAGTTTTCCGGCGGATTCGATGATCTGGCGAGCGAGATAATTTGTGACGTGCGACTCATCGCGCGCTTCGACCAGATAAGCAGAACGGAGTAACTGCTCTTTGCGGTTGCGCAGCATGTCGCGAATGGACGTCTGCACTTGAGGGTCGGTAATCTCGCGCTGCCCGGCAGTCTCTTTGGCGATGAGCTTCAGGATGCGATACCCGCCTTTGTTGACGGCGATCGGCTGGGTGACTTCGCCCGCCTTCATCGCCAGCACGGTTTTCTTCAGAATCGGATCGGATTGATTGAGCGCGGATTCGGGGATGAAGCCGAGGTCTCCGCCGGTTGAAGCAGTGGAGTCCTCCGAATAGTCCATGGCGAGCTGCGCGAAATCTGCGCCGCTATTGATTTTCTGCTCAAGCAGTGCGGCCTTGCGTTTTGCATCGGCCTCGCTGGTTGCCTTGTCGTTCTTGCGATTGTGGACTGTCGGATCGGGATGCGGCGTGATCACGATCTGGGCGATGTGGAACTGCGGTTCGGCCACATTGAACTGAGCGCGATTCTTGTTGTAGAAATCGGAGATATCTTGATCCGTGATGGCGATTTTTGCGATGACTTCCCGGTTCAACAGCTTCTGAACGGAGAGCTGCCGGCGAATGTCGTTTTTCAGGTCATCCACAGTGAGGCCGCTGTCCTTCAGCTTCTTTTGAAACTCTTCCTCGGTATAGGGGCTCTTCGACTCGGTGAACTTGTCTTCCACTTCCGCGTCGCTCGCGATCAGATTCATCTTGGTGGCGCGCTCGAGCATGATTTCGTTGTTGACCAGCTCATCCAGGATGCTCAGCTTGAGCGAGAGAGCCTCCTCCTGCGAAGGTTCCGGCGCTTCGGCGTTCACGCGCGTGCGGTAATACTTCTCCACCTCGGAGCGGGCGATCTGCTTGCCGTTGACCACCGCCCAGACGTCCGGCCCGGGCGCCGCCTCTTTCTTGCACGACGCTGCGAACGCGCATGCTGCCAGCGCTGCGAACACCAGAATTGTGCGCTTCAACAGGAGCTCCTTCCGAGAAGAACTCGTTTCAAGCGGCCTTCTTCACGCGACCGGCGCGAATACAGGCAGTGCAGACGCGCACGTGCTTGCGTACGCCGCCAATCACGGCCTTCACCCGGCGCAGGTTTGGATTCCAGCGACGCCGGCGAACATTGTGGGCGTGGCTGATGGTGTTCCCGAAGCTCGGTTTCTTGCCGCAAATTTCACATACGAGTGCCATCGTGACGTTGCTCCCAACTGAAAATTTTGAAATGAAACGGATTTTCATGCTACCAGAGATTGCTCCGGGCGGGAAGTTATTTGGGCGCTCCCGGCATGTTCCGCCACGGTTATGCCGCCCGACCGGGGAAAGCGTCGTGCTTCTCGCAGAAATTCCTCGCCAAGGCAACAGGGGGACTAGCGCTCTCGAATCTTGAACCTCGACCGAACTTGAAGGGTTTGGCCTTCGCAGACCGCAAGGAATCGTAGGCAATTCGGGCCGACGCGAGTTCGAAAGAAGATGAACCAATTCGATTAATATATTTTAGAATATAGTAGTTGTGTCTGTGGGCGTGTAGCTCAGCTGGGAGAGCACCTGCTTTGCAAGCAGGGGGTCGCCGGTTCGATCCCGGCCACGTCCACCAAAGCAATTTATCAGGCAACCAGAGTGACACCCCACCCGCATAACTAGCGGCCCCTCGTCACTTCTTTGCACAGGCAGCAGGTCGCTTGGCGACACCTGAGCCACGCATCCGAAAAAAGATCGATGTAATAATCGCCCTGTCATCGCCTTGAATCACGTCTTGTAAATTGAAACACCATCACTTCCTATTGGTGCGGTGGGAAGAGCGTAAGGTAGAGGTACGCGTCGGCGGCTTCGTCATCGCTCAAGTAGCGAAACACAGGCATCCTGCCTCTGTAAGAATCTCTATAGGAAAATGGCTGAGCGCCCATGATGACGGGCGCGCCGTTAGTTACTTTTCGGATGAATTCGGACAGGCTCGTCCGCGTCGTGAGAGTACTGAGCGGCGGAATGGCCCCGTCCAAGAGCTGCTGGGGGTCGGGGTTCGGCCCTGCAGCACTGTGGCAAATGTGACAGGTAGATTTTACGATGTGCTCGCCCACACGGTAGGGGGATTCCTTCACCGCTACTTGATTCTTTTCCGCACCGGGGACGTCAGAAAGTTGCTCGAGATAAGCGACAATCGAGCGAATCTCTAGCTCGCTTAACTGGGGGAATGGCGGCATTGCCTCCCCGCCCTTGTGGAATCGTTGGATCAAGAGAGCTTTGGCCTGCTTCGCGAGCACTGCTGCATCGGCCCGACTCATTTCCTGGCCGGTCTTCTTTGTTCGCTCCAAAATTACGGTGACAGAAGTCGCCCGGACGGGGTTGATGACGGAATTGATTTCCGGGGGAGCGCCGAGGCCCGACCCTCCATGGCATCCCTGACAATTTAGGCGGTACAAATCCGAACCACGGAGAGTTACGGTTTGCGTAGCGAAGCCGGGTGTTAGCTCCGGTTGCCCGCGAGGAGATTCTTCCCCCGGCATGGGCGGAGGTGGTCCTAATTCCCACGTCTTACCCATACTAGTGTCGTTAAACGACCTGTGAAGATGACTGAGCCAGCTTTCGCCCTCCACGGTAGTAACTGGAACAGCTTTAGTCCCAACCGTCTGACCCGACAGCGATGATGACAGTATGAAAACCCCCAGCAGGGTTTTCAAGTGCGGGCACTTTTTTATCAATGGTTCTCCACCCCGGATGGTATTCATTCGACGAGCTCTAAGTGGAGATTGATCCGCACGCCGTTGACGAGTACCAGGCTTTGGTCAATCAAGTCTTGGCTGGCAATTTCATCTTCCACGAATGACCGGATTGACCTGAGAGGGCAAATGAATTCAACTGCCTCGGAGGAATCCTTCTCGTTCCCCAGACGATTGAGGATGGAAAAATCGAGCGCGTCAACTTGGTGATCCACCGGAAGCTTCGGCACAAGCGCCTTGAGCTGCGGGGCAAGGAAGAGGTCGAAGCTCTGCGCAGCGCGTTTGTAAATCGAGCTCGTACTTTTCTCGAACGCCAGGGGATTTCGAAGTGTGAATTGCAATACCAACTGTTTGTGATAGAGGGCGAACGACGGCGGCGCATAATCCACGAGATGGAATTTCGCACCATCTTCTTTCAGGAGCGCGTCGAGTTGCAACTGATACTGCGCCTGCAGCCGCTCTACATCTGCTGGTGACGGGGCTGGTGACGCGGCCGCCTTCGGATCGACCGCCGGGGCAGCCGGGCTGACGATGCTGGTCGCTCCTTTTTCTGCCGGTGCGGCGTGCGAAGAGCCCGACGGGGCGGTTGGCGCGAGACGTGGACTCGCGATGGATAGCCGTGCGGGCGCATTGGCCGCCGAGGCAGAGGCCATTACCGACCCGGCCTCTCCGCGGCCGGGTTTCCCAAGGCTCTCCAGGTTGAGCGCATCTCTCTGCCCCAGTGCGAGTCCAAAAGGTTTGGCGTCCAAATAAATTCCCGAGCGATTGAGAATTTCCTGTCGATGCTCGTTCCCCGACTCGCTCAAGAATGCAAAGGCGTCAGCGCGATCCAGTACCACCGCGAGGATTTCCCTGCCTTCAAAATCAGAATTCTTGTGGGCAGCACGGGTATGATACGCAATTTCGAAACCGATGCCGTCGCACTTCACGTCAGCGGGAATCTCCTCCGCAATGAGGCGAAGGATCGGAACGATGACTTCCTCAAATGTTCGACTGGCACGCTCGTTCCGCGTGACCTGCTCGGAATTGAAGGCCGCGGTGTAGAACCCCGACGTTTTCAACAGCATTCGGTCCTGAAAATAAACGAATTCAAGCCCGCGCGTATCCAGTGAGGCCTGACGGGCGGGATCCACCCCTACATAGCGAGTAAGAATGAAAGGGAGCGGAAATTGCGCCTTGCTGATTGCATGCTGCAGCGTTTGAAGTTGGGGCAGGTACTGCTGTTCGATGGCCCTTAATCTTGGATTGGCGATTTCGGTGGGACTCACTTGTGCGAATACGGAACCCACCGCAAGGAAACCGGTGCCAAAGGCGAGAAGAACGTGCGTGAACGCAAAGATCCGGTCTCTGCAATTCATCTAGTCGGATCTCCGAAAATATTGGACTCGGCCCGCTGGCGGTCCGGACTGGCTTTCCTGCATCGGATGTTCGACGCCTGCCAGTCCAGCACCGCCACTTTCATCCGAGTTTCCACGCCACGCCCCCCGTCCGATCCGTTACTTCTTCACGGTCAGTTCGACACTCACCGTGCCGGCAGCCACGGTCACCGACTGCGTCGTGACCTTGCCGTCTTCGCTCCAGGTCTTCAAAGTGTAGGTCCCTGGAGGAACGTTTTTAATCTCAAACGTTCCGTCTGAATCTGTTACAGCGAAATAAGGTGTGGGAACAATTACAAGGGTGCCGGACATTTCCGGATGGACGTTGCAGAGAAGCGAAGCAGCGCCGGGATCGTTGAACTGGTACGACCTTTTCTCGCCCTTGGGCCAGGTTCCGAGATTGCGCGCCAGCTTTTTGTTGCCGCTGATGGACGGCCAGTAGACGTTGTGACCGACCGAGTCGCTATTGAGGAAATCCACCGTGGTCCCTTGCAAGACGACCGTGACATGCGGTACGAAGGCCATCTTGCGCTGATCGATTGTGACGTGCTGTGCCGGCGGGTCGAATTTTTTTCCTGGTATGGCATCCACGTACACGGCGATGTTTTCCGCCGAACGCAGGCCTTGCACCGCCACTTTGCCTTTCACGTCTCCGGCCATTGCGATGCCGGCGAGAAACAAGGCGCCCAGAAAAACTCCGCCGACAAGTATCGCGCGCTTAAAAGTGCTCATTCACTGTCTCCTCTCAAGATTTCCGCAGGCGTGTGGGCCCGCGGTTTTTTCAAAACGTCAGAACAGAAAATCAGTTCCTACAACGAATCCGTTTGCGCGGAAGAACCTGGCTGAATCGGGTATCGGCTGTTCGAAGCGCCGCTGATACTCGAAGGCGAGCTTGATGTTTGCGCGCACCAGTAGCTGGACACCGGGACTGAACCTGTTGCGCGTAAATCTCCGCGATATTCCAGCATTGAAATCCGTTGGAGAATTTACCACGTCATACCGCATCAGCCCAATGAGCCACGGGTAGACCCAGTATTCCGCCTCGGCGAATCCCCCGGCAAACGTCACCGGGGTGGTGGATACGAAGCCTGTCGCCTCGTCGCTGGGGCCGTTGGGGATCACATTTGTGTCGTGACCAAACATCCCCAGGCCCCACAGCTCGAACTTGCGGTACTTGAAGCGGAAGTCGCCTCCGGCGCGGTAGAAGGGTTCGCGAATCGTTGGCAGGCCCGGGAACAGCGATCCACCGATGTTGAGCGCATTGCGTCCGTAATAACCGAATGCGCCAATCCGGAGAGAAGTGTGGTCGCGTGGCCCGGTTGGGCCGGCCGCTTGCACTTCCTTCCGCACGTTTGCGTCGCGTTCTAGATTAAAGGTATAGGACAACCGGCCGTAAATGTCCTTTGAATTTCGAGCTGCCGGGCCGTCATTGTTACCGTTCACAAAGGCCACGGACCATGTGAAATTGCCGTCGTTGGGATATCCGCCAAATTCAATGCCACGCTGCGGAACCCCGAACACAAACGGGTTGTTGGTGGTGCAAGCCGGAGCCGGCGGAGTCGCAAATTCGCAGAGGGCCGGATTCGCAAGCGCAACGCTCGCCTGATCGTAGATATCGTAGTCGGACAGGTTGATTGTTCGGGCTTGCGTAAACGGAAGGTCGAGTTCGAACTGGCCGAACCGGACGTTGAGAGCGTCCTTGGGAAGGTGCAGCCAGTGACCGATGTCATTGGCCCTGATATAGCCGTCTCCTAGCCCACCGGCGGCTCCCGAGCCACCTGTGGAGATGTCGTTGTCAATCCAAAATGAAATGTTGGGTCCGAAACTGCCGGCTCCGATTATCGTAAATGTATTGGGCGCAAACAGATCGGTACGCGGCGTGAATCCGACAGCCAGCGGCACCTTGCTGTTGTACTGCGCGAAGCCGGAGTAGCGGAAAGCGATCGGCAGGTTGCCCGGAAGCTCGCCCGGATACAGCGCGCTGGGGAACGCCTCCTTCTGCGCCTTGGCACCGAGGAGAACAGGCGGCTCTTTTACAAACGTCTCATCGTCCTTCGGGAACTTGAACCCGTTCTTCTTGAACGCGACGCCGAAGTCATTGAGCTCAGGGAAATTGCTGTGGCACGTGGTGCAAGACGTCTGGTACTTACGCGAGAATGCAGGAATTGCGTTCGCCAGCGGTGCGCTGGGAAACGCATAAACCAGGATAGCGAGCAGGATGAGACTCACAGCCAGAACAACGCGTATTCCACGTCGGTCCATTGGCGATTCCTCCCTATACGTAGTGCTTCATTAAATCCCAAGGATCAGGTGTTTAGCAACCCGTGGGCGCATAATGAATGCTCTACGACCCAAGGGATATGACTCACGTCACCTTCAATTGTGATGGCCATCACGATTACGCCCTTCCCGCTTTACTACTGAGCCTGTTACGGTTACGCACCGTCCTAATGCAAGCTAAACGATGATTCCCTCTAGACCGCTGGCTGCGTCGCCTGCGGGGGAGTCACAGGGGGGTTGTAGCAGGAGGGTCTAACACTACAAAGTGCCGCTAATCGGCGAGCAGCTTTTCCAAGCCGGATTTATCGCGGATAATGACTGTCGATCCTTTGACCTCCAGGAGTTGCCTTTTCTTGAAGTCGGCGAACAAGCGCGTGACCGTTTCGCGGGATGCTCCAATCATTTGCGCAATTTCCTCGTGGGTCAGGGTTAGCTTCGCGCGGATTTCACCGTTTCCCTTATCGTGCTGCGCACACCAATCGAGGATGAACCGGGCCAGCTTTTCTCCGGCTGAGTGCGATAGTCCGATGGTCCTCATTTCGGACAAGGCGTGATAATAGTTTTCGCTCAATTGCTCCGCAACTCGGAAGGCAACTTCGCCATTATCGCGAAGGAAGTTCAGGAAATCGTTGCGCACGATGAAATTTGCCTGCGTCGGTTCCAGCACATCCGCGGTCGCCTGATAAGGCTTTCCAGAAACCGTCGCCGCGAGACCAAGCACTTCGCCCATTTCGGCAATCCGCAGGATCAATGTCTTGCCGTCCGCTGAAGAGGTCGAGAGCTTTACTTTGCCGCTGCATAGAATGAATACGCCGCGCGGCGTCTGTCCTTCCACAAAAAGGGTTGCGCCCTTCGGATAAGTCGATGGCGCTGTAATGGAGGAAAGCCGTTGGACAACGGGGGGGGAAAGATTACAGAAGAGGCGCTCTTCCTTGTGCGGGCAACTCAGGCAACTCTCGATAATCTCCAGTCCATAGGGAGCACGCATAGGGGATCCTGGGCGCATTATACGCTGCTCAGGCGCTGAAACTAGCCAGATTTTCTTCGACATACGGACGCGCGGCACAAACTCATCTGATCCGCGTTGCAATCTATGCTACCCAATCGAAGGGGAGCAGGCAGTGATACGGGTCACGGCGATGCGTGATGGCTGTCACAGCCTTCGCGCCTCCTCTGCGACGGGCCCACTATATTGAGACAAACTTCCGCGCAAGCAGTCGTGACACTGCCCGCAAGGTGTGATGGCACCAACCAGCACTCTCTCTCCAACCTCATAGTCCGTCATACCCACACCGAGCTCACGAATGAACCCTACGGGCTCGTGCCCGATTGTCAGGCCTGGCTTGATGGGATACTCCCCCTTCAGGATGTGTAGATCCGTGCCGCAAATCATCGCGAAAATGTGAGACTGGTCACTGGGGGAAGGGGTCCTACAAATCCAGGACGGCGACCACCATGCCCGGGTCATCGGTGTCGCGGGTGTGAAAACTAAAATGCCTTGCTAGGGCCCGCATCCCTTCGTTTTCAGGGAGGATGTTGGCGACGATTTGTCCAATTTTCTCCGCGCGGCCCACTTCAATCAGACGGCGCACCAGTTCTGTCCCAAGTCCTTGCTTCTGGGAGCGGTCACTCACCAGAACCGCGACTTCTGCTTCGGGTGTTCCGGGGATTTTCGTGAGCCGGCCGACGGCACGGATTTCGTGCTCGCCTGTTCGGGGGTCCTGATAATCCACAACCAGCGCCATTTCACGGTCGTAGTCAACGAAGCATTTTTGGATCAGCCGGTCATGCGCCACGCGTGTACTGAGCTTCTCCATGTGGAAATAGCGCAGGTACACGGATTCCTCCGAAAGCGTAGCATGGAATTTCACCATCAAGGGCTCATCCTCCGGCCTGATCGGGCGAATCGTCACCGGAGTTCCGTCCTTCGCCATCCATCGCCACACGTACTGCGTGGGGTACGGCCGGATGGCCGGCCTCGCCAGCTTCTCCGGCGTTGTTTCAGGCGAATGAATCACCACGCGGGCGTCGAGCGCCAGAATCCTCCCCGGTGACGCGAGCAAAGGATTGATGTCGATCTCCTTTATCCACAGGTGCTCGACGATCAATTGACTGAAGCGAATGAGGACGCGTTCCAGTTCCTCCAAGTCCACTGCCGCGCGGCCGCGCACCCCCTTCAACGCAGCGAAAATGTGCGTTTGCTCCATCAAGCGCTGCGCCAGCGTCGCGTTCAGCGGCGGGAGGGCCAGCGCGCGATCCTTATAAACTTCGACGAGCTGCCCCCCTGTGCCGAACAGCATCACCGGGCCAAATTGCGGGTCCACGCTGCTGCCTATGATGAGCTCATAACCATCCCATCGCACCATCGGCTGCACCGTGACGCCCTCGAATTTTCCATTGCTTACTCTCTCACGCACGGCCGACTCGATCTCACGGTACGCCCGCCGCACGGCTTGTTCATCTCCAAGGTTCAATTTCACGCCGCCGATTTCCGTCTTGTGTGTGATCGTTTCCGAAAAAACTTTCACCACCACCGGAAATCCAATGGCGCGCGAGAGTCCCACAGCTTCCTCTTCCGATCGTGCTATCCGCGTATCCACGGTCGGAATCCCGTAGCAAGCGAGCACCTGCTTCGATTCGACCTCGTTAAGAAGTGTGCGCCCACTGTGCCGCACTGCCTCCAGTATCACCTCCACGTCCGCTCGTGACGTGCGGCCCGCGGTGATTTCATCCGCCAGGCTGGGCGTTTCATATAGCCCGCGCAGGTTGTAGCTGTAGCGCCACATGTAGTCGAACGCCCGCGCCGCCGTGTCCGCATACGAGAACGTCGGAATACCGGCTTCATTCAATGCCGCCACGCCGTCGGCCACCAGCTTCCCTCCCATCCAGCTCGCCAATAGCGGCTTCCCGGATCCGCGCGCGTAGGGCTTCATGCGCTCGGCAACGCGCAACGGATCGGTCATTCCCTGCGGCGCAAGGATCACCAGCAGGCCGTCGCTGTTGGGATCTCGAATGGCAACCTCGAGCGCCCGCGCGTATTCCTCCGGCCCGGCGTCGCCCAGAATGTCAATCGGATTGCCGTGGCTCCAGTGCGGCGAGAGGAATTTGCTCAGCTCTTGCACGGTCGCCTCAGAGAGCTGTGCTAGTTCGCCTCCGTTGGCTATGAGCGCGTCGGTCGCAAGAACTCCGGGGCCTCCCGCATTGGTTAGAATCATCAGTCGTGGGCCGCGGGGTCGCGGCTGCCGGGCCAGTGTCTCCGCCATGTAGAAAAGATCAGAGATGCTCTGAACGCGCAGAACTCCGCAGCGGCGGAGCGCCGCATCAAACACTTCGTCGCTCCCGGTCAGCGCGCCCGTGTGCGACGTCGCCGCGCGCGATGCAGCTTCGGACCGCCCCGCCTTGATCACGATGATGGGCTTCCGCAGCGCCACTGCCCGCGCCGCGGAAAGAAATGACCGCGCGTCACCCACCGATTCCATATAAATCAATATGCTGTGCGTCTCGGGATCTTCGCCGAAGTAGTCGATCAGGTCGCCCCACCCGGCATCCAGCATCGAACCGGTCGAAACGATCGCGCTGAATCCGACCTTTTCCAGCAGGCTCCAATCGAGGATGGCGGTCTCCAGCGCTCCGCTTTGGCTGAGAAATGCCACGCTGCCGGGCCGCGCCAGATCATGAGCGAATGTGGCGTTCAACCCGGCGAGTGGGTTCATAATTCCCAGGCAGTTCGGGCCGATCAGCCGCATTTTCCCGCGGCGCAACTGCTCCTGAATCTGTTGCTCCAGCCGCG
>JBGPZR010000360.1:0-2978 GCA_041493845.1 Terriglobia bacterium
CGGAACAGGCTGCGGCCCGGCTGGCGCTGGAAGCCCTCGAAGCCGGCAGCCCAATTTCTTGAAGGGAAGCTATGAACTCAGAAGCCACAGCCGCTGATGCGGTGCAAGCGCCGGTGCGCGAACACCACGAGACCCATAAGAGCACATTTGCGGAGTACGTCGAATCGCTTCTGGTCACCGTGCTCCTCGCTCTTTTCGGCACCACCTTCATCGTTCAGGCCTTCAAAATTCCCTCGCAGTCCATGGAGCCGACGCTGCTGGTGGGCGACCATCTGCTGGTGAACAAGTTCATTTTCGAAGGGCGCGGCGCGTGGTATGAAAAAATTCTTCCCTACCGCGCCGTTCATCGCGGCGACATCATCGTCTTCAAATTTCCCTACGACGACCACCCGCATTACGTGAAGCGCGTCATCGGTTTGCCGGGCGACCGCATCCGCATCGTCAAGCAGCACGTTTATGTCAACGGGAACGCGCTGGCCGAGCCTTACGTGGTCCACGACCCTGCCAGCCAGGATTCCTTCGGCGATGATTTTCCGCCCACGGATCCCTATTTCATCGAAGTGGGGCTGCGCCCCGAATGGGCCGAAACAATTCTGGAGAATGTGAGCCATGGCGAGCTCATCGTTCCCCCGAATCATTATTTCGTCATGGGCGACAATCGCGACCGCAGTTGGGACAGCCGCTACTGGGGCTTCGTTGACCGCGACGCCGTCATGGGCCGCCCGATGATCATCTATTGGTCCGTCCGGGCCAACTCCGGCGATTACACCGACCGCGGTTTCAGCGGCGCTCTGCGCGGCATCGGCGAATCGCTCCTCCATCTCCCCACCCGCACTCGCTGGCACCGCATGTTCCGCGCAGTCCACTAGAAATCATCCGACTCTCAGTGGCTCTGTAGCTCAGGTCCCGTCCCGACCGTTTTTGTCGGGACTGACCTGAGGCTTTTCGGTTTTGGATAGGGACTGTTTGAATTGCAACTCGATACCGACAGCGCCAAGAGAGCACTAATGTCCCGCGCCCTGCCCCGGCACGACAATAATGTACGCATCTGGCTGCCCCGCCCGGATCAAGTGCGGCATATTCGCAGTCGGCGCCGGAGACCCAATATCTTTGTCGGTCGCATAAGGGGCATAAAACATCAGGTGGGGAGGAACGTGTACGACCTGATTTTTCTCAGCAATGTAGATATAAACAAAGGGCGACATCATATAGACGATGCCGGGTTTTGCAGGCGCGTGGAATTTTCCGGACTTGTAACCCGCCTCGATGGCCGCATTAACTTGCTCTTCAGTCTTGGCCTGTGCGCGCAGCTCCTCCGCCAAAATTCTGGCCGACAGCGTTGTAGCGCTTCCCTCGGCGTCAAAGCAGGTGGGCTCCGAATTCAAAGGAGTTTGCCGGTCCACGAAGCAGGAGAACCCGTTCGTGCCCTCGCGCACTTTCACATAGCCGGTCCGTTCGAGGACGTACACCGTGGCTTTACTGGAAATTTCAGGCGGCGCTGCGCTCTCCGCCAACTTGATCCTTTCTTCGCGCGGCAGCGAGTAATCGTATGCCGGGTTGGGACGCTCGGTTTGCCCGAAGGCAATGGAATTAGTCCCGAGAAGAAAACCGGCCAGAACAAGCATGCGCATAAACGCCCTCCTGCGTCGGATTCCGCGCCGGATCCGAATCCCGCCCTTGGCATTGATAGACGCCACGATTCCCATTCAGTTAGCGGTTGCGTCCAGGCGACGTGCGGACGGCGGACAAGCGCGAACCAACAAGCCCCTTGCCAAGAGCAAGGGTGATGCATAGGCTCGATAGGTTGGAGCGCCATGAAGCAGCCCGCCAGCAACCGGCGAGGCACACATTCGCTGTGGCAAACACCCTTTCAGAAACGGTGATGCGCGCGGAGCCGGTGCAATCGGCGAAAGTGCGGCGGTCCGCCTGGAAGCGCTGGCCGAAGTGGATTCTTCTACTGGTGCTTTTCTTCTGGGCCGCCGACACCGGAATCTCGCTGCTGATCCGTCACAGCCGCCTCCAGCGAAAAATAACCGCACGCCTGGAATCCGCTTTTGGACGCCCGGTCGAAGTCGCCCGCTACGATTTCAGCCTTTGGGGCTGGCCGACTCTGGAAGCGCAATCTATCACCGTGGCGGAAGATCCGCGTTTCGGGCAGGAATATTTTCTGCGCGCGGAATCGCTGACCATGCGCCTGCGCTGGCGGAGCCTGCTGCGCGGGCGCCTCGAATTCGGCACGTTCTCGCTCGGTCGGCCGAGTCTGAATCTGGTGCGCGACGCCAGCGGAGATTGGAACCTGGCCGAGTGGCTGCCGCGGCCTTCCGCATCCGCTGGTGCCATCGCGCCGGTCGGTCCGCCGCTCCCTCCTTCTTCTCCGCTGCGATTCACGCGCATCGAAGTGGATTCCGGACGTATCAATTTCAAGCGCGGCGACGAAAAGTTGCCCTTCGCGTTCGTCGGCGTGAAGGGCTACCTCGAGCCGGAGAGTCCCGGGCGCTGGCAATTGGACCTGCAGGCCACGCCCATGCGCGCGGCCGTGATCCCGCAGCAGGCCGGGACGCTGCATCTTAGCGGGCACGTTGGCGGAACGTCTTCGCGCCTGCGGCCTGCGGCGCTCGATCTTTCCTGGATCGGTGCGTCCATCCCCGACGTGCTGCGTCTCGCGCGCAATTACGACTACGGCGTCCGCGGCACGCTCGCGCTCTGGCTGAATGCGCAGACGGATGCGGACGCCTGGGCCCTGCAAGGCCGCGCCGAACTACGCCAACTTCACCGCTGGGATCTCTCGTTGCGCGCGGATAATCCGGCAGTGAATCTCACCGCCAAGATGCACTGGAATCCCATGAATCCGGGCATCCAGTTCGAGGAAGCCACCCTCGAAGCGCCCCATTCGAATGCCCGCGTCCGTGCAGAAATATCGTGGGATCACCGCCGCGTTCCTCTAAAGGACCAGGTCTCTCCCTTTGGCGTTGAGGTGC
>JBGPZR010000358.1:0-3029 GCA_041493845.1 Terriglobia bacterium
ACACCCACCTGACGCGCCAACAGCACGTGCTCCTTGGTCTGCGGCATCGGACCGTCCAGCGCGCTCACCACCAGGATCGCGCCGTCCATCTGTGCCGCTCCCGTGATCATGTTCTTGATGTAGTCCGCATGCCCGGGGCAATCCACGTGCGCGTAGTGCCGCTTCTCGCTCTCGTACTCCACGTGGCTCACCGCGATCGTCACGATCTTCGTCGCGTCACGCACCGTCCCGCCCTTGGCGATGTCCGCGTACGACACCGCTGAGCCACCGTAGGTGTCGCTCATCACCTTGGTGATTGCCGCCGTCAACGTCGTCTTGCCGTGGTCGATGTGCCCAATCGTCCCCACGTTTACGTGCGGCTTGCTCCGCTCGAATTTCTCCTTCGCCATCGTTCCTCACTCTTTAGAGAGAACTACGCGGCCATTGCCGCGATGCACTTCACCTGGTTCACTTCGCTCCGCAAAATGGAGCGGGGGACGGGACTTGAACCCGCGACCATCTGCTTGGAAGGCAGAGACTCTACCACTGAGTTACCCCCGCTCATTCCTGCCACCCCAAACGTGGAGCCTGGGACCGGGATTGAACCGGTGACCTCGTCCTTACCAAGGACGCGCTCTACCAACTGAGCTACCCAGGCCCGAACCGGTTTCCCCGAACTCTCCCGCGTCTTGCATCGGAAGCGCGGCCGGGGCCACCTCGCTCCGAAAAATGTTTCTGAGCCCTCACCGAGATCTCAGGACCGCTTCGGCCGCAGCAGACGCTGGTGGACGGGGGAGGATTCGAACCTCCGTAGCCCGCAAGGAGCGGCAGATTTACAGTCTGCTGGTTTTAGCCACTCACCCACCCGTCCCGCAAAACCATCCGGGACGCGAGTGCAGCGTCCCGCAAAACCGTTCGGGACACATGAGCCGTGTCCGTCAAATTCAATCGGGACATCGAGCGCAAGTTCCCAGAAAATCATCGGGACACAGCTTCAGCATCCCACTTGCCCTACAAGAACTTGACCGGACTGCTGTACGGGGTACTTCGCAATGCAGAAAGGGCTCGTGTCCAAAGACACCAGCCCTAGCGCTTTTGTGGCGAGGAATCCGTCCGCATCCCCTGCCGAAAATTCCCGGTCCCTCAAACTCAGCTGGCGGAGGGATTTGAACCCCCGACCCTCTGATTACAAATCAGATGCTCTACCACTGAGCTACGCCAGCCCTGCTCAAACCTATGAAAATTATCACAGAGGCAATCAAATTGCAAGCAAGTTTCCGCTGGCGGCAAACCCCTTGCCATGTCGGCACTTATCCGCTGCTCCGGCGCATGCAATTCGCCCTATTCGGCAGCAGGCTTCGAAAATTCACTATCACCTAATTCTACATTATGGCGCACTTCCGTGAAAGTAATCGTAAACGAGGGCTGCGCAATTGACTGGTGAACCGTGAACGGCAGCTTAATTCCGTCCACTTCCCGGTAATCCTCCAAATCTTCCTGGTAAATGGAAACACCTTCGGGCGTGTACCGCCGGCTGATGAGCCGAAGCGCCAGGCCCGTCTTCACATCGAAATACATCTTGTCGGGATCGGCTCCCATCCGCGCCGCTTCCACCACGTAGGCGTCGTGCTCGCCGATTTTTTCCGTTCCAAGCAAAGTAAACTTCGAATACAGTTGCCGCAAATCAAGCGGATGATAGAAATCGGAATCGAAACGCGTGTCTTCCAATTCAGCGCCGGTCTCTGTGCGCAGTCCATCCTGCGGATCATCAGTCCACGCCGTGGTCCCGTCAAAACCCTGGCGGAAGGAAGCGCCGTTGAGAATGATCACGCGAAGCAGGCGGTTGGGCGCCTTCTCATGGAATTCGACGGTGCCTGAAATCTGCATACTCGGCACGTCGATCGTGCCCGTGGAAACGCGCGAGGTCAGCTTTTTCCATGCGGCGCGCCCGCCGACGGCTTCAACGTAATGATTCAAAATTTGATCGGCGCTCGGCGTTGCCGGCGCGGCTGCTTTGGCCGCTGGTTTCTGCGGCGTGGCTGCGGGCGTCTGCGCGAACGCGGCAACACTCGTCGCGAGGCTCAGTATCCCGGCTGCCAAAAGTTTTCTCATGCTCCCAGCTCTATCCACGGAAATGGATCCAGGCCCATATAGTATTGGAAGCCGGTGTCGCTCTCGCAGTTGCCAGAATTCGTCTTTGGACTCAGCCAGCGTGCAATATTCCGCGAAAGCTCACGCGCAGGAAGGGAGGCAGAAACTTTACACCAACTCAATCGAAACCTATACTCGATTCTTCGCATGCCACTTTCTTCGACGAAGCGCGCGCTGCTTGCGATAGCGGTGATTATTGGTCTGGGCGCCGTTGGTTTGGGCGTCCATCTCTACCGGCAACACCGTCCGCTGCCCGGCTCGAGCGCCGGTGCAGCGCCCGATCTTCTCGGCCAACTCCCAGCAGACGCTCCCGCCGTCGGCTATATAGATGTC
This sequence comes from Terriglobia bacterium, assembly GCA_041493845.1. Taxonomy (GTDB): domain Bacteria; phylum Acidobacteriota; class Terriglobia; order Acidiferrales; family UBA7541; genus Palsa-295. The sequence goes on from JBGPZR010000358.1 coordinate 2,464, forward strand.
GCCGCGCTGCGCGGATTGCAGAACTCGCCGCTGGCAGCGGTCCTCGGATTGACCGCCCCGGGTCCTCAAGCCGACCGCGAATACGCCGAATTCGTTCGCCAGACGGGATTCGATTACACGCGCGATCTCGACAGGGCAGCGGTCGCCGCGTGGCCGCAAAGCCTACTAACGCCGGTCGGTGGCATGGGCGAGAACCGCATCATCGCGATCGCGGATGGCCGCTTCAACGAACAAAAAATCAATGCCTACGCGCTGAGGACTGGAAGACTGGTCGCGCGCGGAGCACAGCCGGTGTACGAAGTTCCCGGCAATCCTCCTCTATCATTCGCGTTTCTCTCGCCCACGCGGATTGTGCTGGCCAGCGGCAAGAATGCCAGTGACTTGCTCATCGTATCTGGCGCGACGGCGCGAGACCCTGGCATGCAGGCGCGCATCGCACGCGTGGCTGGCGCGCCGATTTTTGCAGTCGCGCGCACAGACCAGTTCCCCAGGAGCTTCTATTCAAATTTTGCCAATTCGCCGCAGCTCGAACGCCTGGCGCGCAGCGTTCGCGGCCTCACGCTCGC
>JBGPZR010000242.1:0-4292 GCA_041493845.1 Terriglobia bacterium
ATCTGCCTCGGTGGCAGTGATCTTTCCTGAGTTGACGGGCCCAGCGACAGAAATCGCTGCACAATCGCTAGTTTTTGGGCTCAATCGGACCCCAATGGATTCAGCGTTGGTCCGACTAACAAGCCCCAGCAAGTTCGCATAACCCCAAAGCGGCATTCTGTCGAGAGTTGCGCCCGATCGCGTTAAGGGCGAAATTGATCGTCCGTCAACCAAAGCCCTGCGATCCCGACTGCGGCGCCGCCGATCGCGGTAAGCATGACCCCGATTCCGGGAGCTGCCAATTCGAAGAATTCGCGGCTGATAGGGAGGGCGAGCGCAAGAACATAAATACTTGCCATAGATACACAGAGCACGATCACACCAGCCCGGCGTGAACGGCGGGCCGTCTCCAGCGCCAGGATCAGATAGAGGCCCACAATCATGAACGCGGCCGTCGCGACTGTTCGAGCCACGATCAAAGGCATATTCAGGACATGGAGAGCAAACGAGTAGCTGGACAGTACGGAAAGACCGAGCGCTGCTCCGGCTGGAACAGCAAATCGTGCGACATCGCGGAGGTAAGTGCTTGAACGCCATGGTCCTGTGCTGTGGGCCAGGGCCAGGAAAAATGCTGGAATCCCCACACATAAGGATGAGAGCAAGGTGAGATGGCGCGGCAGCAGGGCGTAGCTTGTCGGGGTTATCCCGACCGAAAGAACTAGGAAAACGGCAAAGGCGGATTTCGACACAAATAGCTTGCTGACACGCATAAGGTTACGAAGTAGCGTCCGCCCCTCCGTGACAAGGAGAGGAAACGAAGCAAAATCGCCGTGCACCAGCACAATGTCTGCGATGCTCCGGGCCATCTGTGAGCCAGTGCCTTGCGCTATTGCAAGCCGAGCGGCCTTCATGGCGGGGACGTCGTTCACCCCATCGCCAATCATGGCTACATAGCTCCCCGCATTTTGGAGCGCTAGAACGAAGCGCCGCTTGTTTTCGGGTGTAATCCGGCCCACCACGTTTGCGCGAAGTGCCACCTCGCTCAGCGCCTGGTCATCATCCGGGAGTGAGCTTCCGTCAAGGGGGCCGCTACCGAGAGGAATGCCGGCATCTGCCGCAATCGACGCAACGGTCTCTGGTGCATCACCGGAAAGCACCTTCAATTGCACCTGTTGAGACCGCAAGAAATCCACTGTTGCGCGCGCCTCCGGCCTGAGCTGCTCGGCGAGGACAACGAGTCCGAAGAGGGTCGGATGGTCCGGCGGGTTTGTTTCGTTGCTGCGATCCTGAGGCACGGTAGTGATCGTGCCAAACGCGAGCACCCTCCGGCCCCGGGCAGCCTCGCGGGTTGCGGCTTCTGCTAGAGTGCCGAGTTCGAAAATTTCAGGAGCGCCCAGGATGTAGATGACTCCGTCGAGCTGTAGTGCACCCCATCGGCGACGGGAGGCGAATGGGAGGTGCCACTGGACCGGCTTTCCAGACATCGGCAGGCTGCCGGCAATCGCCATCAGCGTAGCATTGCGGCTCGGTGAACTGGCCGCGTAGCGGCCGAGAGCAGTCTTGAATGTTTCCGACTCAACGCCCGCGCAGGGAATGAGGTCAATCAGCCGCAAGGTGGATTCCGTCAATGTTCCCGTTTTGTCGAAGCACACAACGTCCACTGAGGCGAGCGATTCGATCGCGTTGAGCTGCTGCACGAGAGCGCCGCGCTTCCCCATCCGCACAGCGGCAACGGCGAACGTGACGCTCGCCAGCACAATCAAGCCTTCTGGAAGAAGGGGGAGGATTCCAGCGAGGGACGTTGTGACCATCTCGTTGAGCGGCGCCTGGCGCTCCCAGAGGGCGTAGCCGAGAACCGATCCCATGGGAATCATCACGCCCATCAGCGTGAACAGGAGCCGGTCCAGTGCCCGCTCAAGTGGTGAGCGTGGATGCCGAAACCTTCGAGCTTCGCCCAGGAGCCGCTCCGCATAGCTCTCGGTACCTACAGCAGCGACCCGATAGGAACCCGATCCTTCCACCACAAAGGATCCTGAGCGGACTTCGTCACCAACGGAGCGAGCCACCGGAAGAGACTCGCCCGTCAGGATGCTCGCATCGACATACAAGCCATTGCTTGTTTCGAGATGCCCGTCGGCCACGATTCCGTCCCCAGCGTCGGCCTGCACGAGATCACCTACCACGATGTCCTCAATGGGGATCTTGCGCGGTCGTCCATCACGCAGAACTGTTCCCTTCGGAGCGACCAGCGAAGCCAGCCTGTCGAGCACGCGCTTGGCGCGAATCTCCTGCGTGATACCGATGGCCGAGTTCGATACGAGGACTCCGAGAAAGAGCGCATCTCGGGGATCGCCGAATGTGAGCGCAACTGCTCCCAGAACAAGCAGGATTAGGTTGAAGACGGTGAAGACATTTGCCGATACGATGCTGGTGTACGATCGGCTGGCCGGTGTCCTGGCAATCGGTCCACGCTGCTCAACCCGCCGCCGGGCTTCCACCTCACTGAGACCAATCGGCACGCTTGGAATCTCCGAAGTTGAGCTCGCTTCGTTCATGGTGCGGTGTGACCGAGGTGCGGGCCTGTACAGGGGAGCAGGACAAACGCACCACAAGGCTTTGGCATATCACCGGCTCCGAACACGCACTCCATCGTTAGTCTGATTAGAGGGATGAAGGATAACCTGCTCGCCTTCAGACAAGCCTTTCAGAATTTCGACCTCAGTCTCGTTTCGATGACCGATCTCAATGTCTCTTAGCCTCGCGCGTCCACTCTCGATCACGAATGTGCTCCACCCTGGACCTCGGCGAAAGACAGAGCTCAACGGAGCTTTCAAAACCCCCTCGCCTATCATCAGCGCGAACAACCAAGCTCTTCAAAACCGGCAGCTTCCGCAGATTTCCGAAGAATCATCCTGCGGCTCGACGGCGCTGTCGAGTTTTCAGGTTACCTTTGTCGCAAGCCGCGTAATGTGACGAACATCACCGCAGGCGGTGCGACCCGTCACGGCGTCGCCAGTTCATGCGGTGCCATAAGTTCAATACAAGGAGTTTGGCTATGAAGCCGCCTGATGCCACAACTCGGGTTTCTTTCGCAAACATTCTTTACTCGACAGACTTTTCTCCCGCGGCTGAGGCCGCCTTGCCCTATGCCTTGGCCATCGCCGCGCGTTACGATTCGAAGGTGTTTGCGGTTCACGTCGTAGCTCCGGACAGCTACACCCTCGTACCGTCTTCAGTAGCCAGAGCCATCGACGGACAAACGAAAGATGCGATTGCGCGCTTGGAGGGCCAATTAAAAGCAGTCCCGCACGAAATGATCCTGCAACAGGGAGAGACCTGGCCGGTCATCTCCGGCGTCGTGAAGGAGAAGGACATAGATCTCCTTGTGCTCGGCACGGAAGGCCGCACGGGACTGGAGAAGTATTTGCTCGGTTCGACCGCCGAAGCGATCTTCAGGCAGGCGAACTGTCCTGTGCTCACCGTTGGGCCGCACACATCGAAGGACGTTGAACGGCTTTCTCAGATGCGCGAGATCGTGTACGCGACGGATTTCACTCCCGAGTCATTTGCGGCCCTGCCCTATGCCGTCTCTCTCGCTCAGGAGAACGCCGCGCATCTCACGCTGCTGCACGTAATCGACCGGCCCAAAGCGCACAATATTGAGCTCCTCAATCATGTTGTGGACACAGCGGTCCGTGTTCTTGGCGCTGTCCTGCCGCCGGAAGCCGAACTCTGGTGCAAGCCGGAGTTGCTGGTTGAGTACGGACATCCGGCAGAAACAATCCTGCAAGTCGCGGACGCACAGAAGGCGGATTTGATCGTCCTTGGCGTTCGGCGGGCCGATGGACGAATCGGAGTTGCCACGCACGTCACGCGCCCGACTGCGCACAAAGTCGTGTCGCATGCCGGCTGTCCAGTCCTCACCGTCCGAGCATGATCATTTTTTGGATGCTAAGAGTCTTCAGCACGCTTCCTGGACTCATCAATTGAACTTGTGAGTAGAGAAGCTGTAATTCACTTCTAGCTGATCCCGCGCTTTCCCCTTTTTTTGGCAAGGCTCCGGTTTTCAGTGGCACCGCCAATCACTTGTCCCGAGCTCAGCGCGCTGTTTGCGCCCCGGTCGAATCTGCGGGGCCGAGGGGTGGCTGTGCGCCCTCTGCGGTGAATGCCTTCTCGCATTAATTCGGCGTGCCTCAGGCCTGCCCTTAAGTTGCCGAACGGGTCCCGCCCCGACCGGCTCTGGCGGGACTGACGTAAGGCCTCATCGTCGTTGTGCCTCTGCCTTCCCTTTGAAATCTCAAATTTCAAATCTG
>JBGPZR010000053.1:0-9479 GCA_041493845.1 Terriglobia bacterium
CATTCCCACCCAGAAACACTAGGCCCCCTCGGCCAAATACCCCCTCACCGAAACGGCCACTGTACGCGATCATGCAAAAACTGGTCTCACGGCCAGTCGAATTTTGCCTCCCACTGTGCCATGCTACGAATGGAGAATTATCCAATGACGCGCGCGCTGACATCTGTTGGTAGTCCGCTTCATTCTGCAGACGGGCCTGCCCGCCGAAGCATGACGGGGTTGCGAGGGCGGGCCGGCGTCCGCCGAAGCATTGAGGGTTTGCGTAGGCGGATCACAAATCATTGCATTTCTAATCGAAACAAGGTGCGAATAGAAATCGCCGTAACTTATTCAAAACAAACGAGGGGGACCAATTCTAATCGAAACTCTTTCCGGGGGTCGTCCGAGCGGCGCGGAAACTATTGCAGGACCCAATTCGAAGGCTTCTCGATGAACTGGAAGTCATATCGCTGCTCGAGCGTGCCGGGCCAATCCACCCTGGTGACTCGCGCCTTGCCGGCGAACGGTTGTCCATCCTTGGCTAGAAATACTTTGACGATTGCATCAACATCCAGCGATGCTGGACAGCCACAGAGAAAAGCAGTCGAACCCACATTTTCAGTTGCGGTCATCAAATCAAATTCTTTGTGCGTCGAATCAACCCCCTTCAGAGTAAGCATCACTCTCAGGCGGACACGTGGTTCTGGCCGGGGACCCTGGCGGCTCGAACCGATGAGATCCGTCAGTCTCTTTTCAAGCGCATCGAAATCCACGGGCTTCTCAAAAAATCCCTTCGCCCCGATATTTTCGCAGAACTCCGTGTACCGTTCGCTCGATTCTCCGGAGATGATGAGGATCGGAATGTGCTGCGTAAAACTCAAGGAGGAAAGTGTCTGGCAAACCTCAAAGCCCGAATACCTCGGCATCATCAAATCCAGCAATATTGCATCGGGCTTGTGTAGCAGAGCGAACGTGAGAGCGTCTTCCGGAGAGCTGCTGTCAAAAATGTCATACAGATCCTTCAACCGAACTCGAAGGGCCCTGCGCATAGAATCATCGTCATCTATGATTAAGAGCTTTGGCATTGCGCAGGCACTGGTGCACGTGCGTTGCCAAGGGAAGCGACAAAACGGCGCCAGGCAGGGGCTAACTGGCTGTTGCACTTTCACCTTGCTTGAATCTTTTGATCAGGCTTTGCCTGAACGCGGCATCCTTGCTCCAAAAAGATACGCGCGTTCCAGAACGAATCAGCGCCACTCGAGCCATCCATCCCTGTTTCACATCGGAGCGATTTCCATCCATCAGAAAAAAGTTAAGGTTAATGAGAAAAATAGTTTGACAATATTTCAGCGCTGCACAAAAATGAACCCCCTTCGATTTGACAGTTTCTCCCCCCTTCCAAGGACTCGCAATGCGTATTCTTGTCTCTGGAAGCGATCCGGCCCACTGCAAGTTTCTCAAGCAGAATTTCCATGCAGAGCACTACGAAGTCACCCTTATTCCAGACACGGAATTAGAGAAGTGCTTGGAAAATGCGCGCGAGTACGATGCCGCAATTCTAGATGTAACTCCACCGGGCTACAAGGGACTTGAGGTCTTGCAATGTGTCCGCGCCAGCGGGCAGCGACTGCCGATCATCGTCCTGACCAGCCACAACCAGCGTGAAGAGATCATTCGGATCCTGGAGACGGGCGCCAGTGATTTTGTTCTGAAACCCTACGTTTTTTCCGAACTGTCGGCGCGCGTCCAGGCGCTCTTACGCGCGAACGGTTCATCTTCTCAAGCCGTGCTGCGCGTGCAAGATCTCGAGTTGGATCAAGTGGCTCGCAAAGTAACGCGAGCTGGGCGGGTGATTGCGCTGACTCCCAAGGAATTCTCCCTGCTGGGTTATCTGATCCGAAATGCCGGCCATCATGTGACCCGCGCGCAAATATTCGAGCGGGTCTGGAATGCGCCCTACAACACTCCGACGAACATCGTGGACGTGTACATCAATTATGTGCGCAAGAAGGTGGACGGCCAAGCCGAGCACAAGTTGATCCATACAGTCCGCGGTGTCGGCTATCAGCTAGAAGCGTGAAGACCACCGCGGAACGCGGGACTTACGAATCGCCTGATTTGGCTGGAATTGAGCAGGTGGCGACTAATAACAGATGACTCAGGGGGCCTTTGATGGGAACAGTACGACAGACAGTTTTGGCGACAGTCGAGTGCAGTGAATTACACCGGGACGAGTTCGTAGTCACGAATTTACCGCTCGTGGTTTGCATCGCGCGGCAGATTCGCTATCGCCTGCCACCCGAAGTGCTCCTTGAGGACCTTGTAAACGACGGCGTCCTGGGCCTGATGGACGCGGTGCGAAAATATGATCCTCGCAAAAAGGTCGAGATTGAGTGCTACGCCCGGTTCCGCATTCGTGGCGCCATCCTGGACAGCCTGCGTCAGGGAGACTGGGGTCCGCGGTCGCTTCGCCGGATGGGACGGCACCTGCAACTGGCGATTTCGAGATGCCAGGCGCGTCTGCATCGCGATCCGATAGAGCAAGAGGTCGCCGAAGAGCTACATGTGACTCTGGAACGTTTGCGGCGGCTGGTGAGCGATCTTCATGGATTGGCCATCGGAAGCACCGACGACGAGGCAATTGAGTTCAAGATCCAGAACAATCCGCTGAACCAGGGTTCCATGCAAGGGCAAGAGGACCCGTTCAGTCGCACGTTGCGCGCGGAAATGAAAACTCTGCTGCGAAAGACAATCAACGACCTACCGGACCGTCAGCGTGATGTGCTTCGCCTCTACCATTTCAGCGGACTTTCAATGAAGGAAGTTGGTTCGGCGCTTGGAATCGGAGAGTCGCGGGTGTCGCAAATTCACACAGCCGCACTCATCCAACTGCGCTCGCGGCTCGCAGGATTGTTGGGGCAAGGGGCGCCGCCAATGCCGGTTTGAGCTCCTACGATTCTCCAGCCCTAGAGTTTCAAGAGCGACTGAAGTGGACCAGAGGCGGTATCCGGCGGTGCGCAAACATATCACCCGCCTCGCGCCGACTGCCGAACTCCAGCCCAAGGAGCAGATCGCAACAGGCGCGCGAACCCGCCGCTGCCGACGCGCGAAAATCACGGCAGTGGATGCGGCATCGGCGTATTTAGTTTTACGGAGGCTTTCTAGGTGACAACGCCCAGTGATGTATTGGGTTTCTCCGATCTCGAACAGGTTGAAGCCTGCCTCGCTCAAAAACTACTTCTGCCGCGGGAGCCTCTCCTGGCGTCAAATTTTGAAGTTTCCTACATGGTCCGCACGTCCCGCGATGTTGGCGGCGACTTCCTTGATTATTTTTACCTGGCCGATGAGCGGCTGGGAATTTACCTCGGCGATGTGGTGGGAAAAGGATTGCCTGCGGCGATGTTCGCGGGGCTCGCGATTGGCACTTTGCGTTCGATCCATAAGACAGGCGAGGCGCCGGCGGCGGTCCTGGAAGTATTCAATAGGCGCTTGCGGGTTCGACCGGATCCTTTTCGATACTGCGCCACTCAATATGCGGTGTTTGATCCATTGACACTTGAGCTGTGTTTGGCAAACGCTGGCATCCCGCTTCCGCTGCATCTTTCCGCAAGCGGGTGCCGCCTTCTCGGCGAGGGCGGCTTGCCATCAGGCCTCTTCGATCTTGCGGAATATGACCAGGACACTGTTCAACTGGTTCCGGGCGACGCCGTTCTTTTCATCACGGACGGGCTGCCTGAGGCAATGGATTCGCATGGTGAAGAGTTTGGCATGGCGAGGCTCATTGACGTCTGCGCGGAAGTGGGCTGCGGTCATCCGGATCGTCTGCTGCGGGCCGTCTTTACACGCGTTGAGGAGTTCGCCAATGCAAACCGGCGGGATGACATGACCGCCGTGGTTCTAAAGGTCCTCGAGCAATCATGACCCCCTGATGCCCGGCAATCATCTGGGTAGGAGACCTCTCCAGCGCCCTGGCGGCCCTATCCCTGGCGAGCGGTTCTTCAGCCTGCATGGTCGTGCACAAATTCGAATGAACTGCCGGAGTGTTCAATCGAAATGCCCGCGAGGACCGCGCTGAGTTGTACCGTTGATGCCTGCTCGCGTATGGCTTGCCAGGAATCAGATGGAAAACTCAGAAATACGCTGGCCACATGCGGATCAAATAGCGTTCCTGCCTGGCGCTCGACTTCATGCCGCGCATGCTCGAAGGAAAGAGCTAAACGATACGGACGGTCAGACGTGATTGCATCCACACTGTCTGCCACCGCAAAAATCCTCGCGCCCAGCGGGATATCAACCCCTTTCAGACCTTGCGGATAGCCGCTGCCATCGCAACGCTCATGATGCATTAGGATGATTTCCGCGGCTTCAGCCAGGAATGGTATGCGTTTGACGAGGTCGTATCCGATTTGCACGTGGCGTTGCATGATCCGCCGTTCTTCGATTGTCAGGGGCCCAGGTTTGAGAAGAATTCCGTCGGGTGTCCCCAGTTTCCCGATGTCATGTAGAGACGCTCCGATTGCAAGGTTCTTGAGTTGCTGTAAGGAGCCGTTCATTGCCCTCAGCAACTTAATCGAGTACAGAGACACACGCCGCGAGTGGCCCGCTGTTTGTTCGTCGCGGAGATCGATGGCTGCTCCGAGGGCGTCCACCGTGTCCGCATAAGTTTGCTCGATCTGGCTGAGGGCGTTTTGCAGCCGCGCAGTTCGGTCGCTGACCATCTTTTCGAGATTCTGCCGATAGTTTTCCACCTCACGTTCCAGAAACTTCTTGTGGAAAGCGCGGTCGAGACTCGCCATGATCGTGTCTGTTTGCAGGGGTTTGATGAGGTAGTCATCGGCGCCCTTTCGCATGGCTTCTACGCCCTGTCGGACATCGTCCACTCCGGTGGCCATCAAGAACACCAGATGGGGGTGAAGGTGCCGGACCTCCGCCAACAGCCCGAGACCCGAGACTCCGGGCATATTAAGATCGGCTATCACGGCGTCCATGGGCTCAATTTGCAGGACAGTGAGCGCCTCCGTGGCGCCCGAAGCAGTTTTGCACTGTATTCCGAGCTCCGTCAGCATCGCCTTCATCACATTCCGGCAGGCGACCTCGTCATCGACGACTAGTACGCGGGCACCGTGGGAATTACTCAGCGGCGGCGACTCCGGTTTGTTGGTGCCGGACGGTTCCAGAATTAGAGCTTCGCGCGTGATCTCCATAGGTTGTTTCCTCTTGCACGCAGAGAGGGCCATCCGCTTCCCAAGCAGTTGCCAAGATCGAAAGCGCGAGAATGGAGTCGAGAATCGAAATTTCTGGAAGGGATTCCTATTGTGGCCGAAAGCAGGACATTGTCAAGGCGAGGAAAGTTCCCGATGGCTTCGCGGTTACTCTTTCACGCCCTCTGATGTGGACAGAAAAAGAAAACTCCCTCGTAGCGCCGGCTCTGTGTCTGCGGCATGGGCTACACATATCACGTCATCCCCATCCTCGACAGGGAGGAGGGCTCCTCTCTCTCGATGCTGGCGTAGATGGACTCAGTGCTGAAATGGAAAAGGCACGCCGTTTTGGGACTTTTTACCGCGGCTTCAGGTGGACGATCCGGCCATGACTAAACCATCGGAATTCGTTGGCCAGGGCAATGCAGTACGAAGTCGCTCGACAGGACCGAGGGCAATTGAAACCTGTCGCTCAGGCAGCCTGCGCTTCAGACACTGCTCGCGTTCCAAGAAGGTTGAACCGGACGTCACGCGAGAGTCGCGCTTCTCCCTTTTCTGCAAGATGACCAGCACTCCGATTGTTTCAACTTGGGACTTTTGATTGGTAATGAAACACACCGCCGATGCCGATGAACTTTTCTGCATGAATACGGATGAGCGCCTGCATTCGGACTGCGTGGCAATTTGAAACTCTGAAGCCAAACAACCGCGGGCTGCCCAATGGCTGCCATCGTGCAGTCTGGATTGCAATACATGAGGGCGCCCGGCGGAATATGCTTCAAAGGTTGCTAGTGTGCATGAGCGCCAACGGGGTCACAACAGGAGCTTCGGTGAAGCGGACTCGAGCAGACAATCGACACGATAAGCACAGCACACCGAATCAGGTGCCTCAAAGCTTCCGCCGAATCGAAAGGCGAGAATGGTGGCTGTGGGCGTCAGCGATAGTTGTCACGCTGCTCCTGATGGTGGGCCTGAGCTCGTTCATTCTGCCAGTGTTTCGGAGCGGCGAAGATACCTTCTTGCGGTTCTTTCTTCCGCAGGCGGTCCGCGGGCTGGTGGGTCTGGTCCTGATTTTTGACGTCTACACAATTTATCAGCAACTGCAAATCCACCGGATTCGGCGCCAGCTTGTGGAACGAGAAGAATTGTTCCGTCTCATCAGCGAGAACGCCGCCGACATGATTGCCGTCGTGGATATGGAAGGCCGGAGGATTTACAACAGCTTGTCTTACCAGAAGGTCCTCGGTTATTCGCCAGAAGAGCTAAAGGGTTCGTCCGCACTCGAACAAGTGCATCCCGATGACCGCGCCCGCCTGAAAGAGGCGGCCGAAGAAGCACGGCGGACTGGGGTCGGCCGGAGTCTGGAATATCGCATCCGCCACAAAGACGGCACGTGGCTGGTCCTTGAATCCACCTCCAGCGTCATCCACAACGCCACAGGTGAGCCGGAAAAGCTCGTCATAGTAAATCGGGATATCACCGAACGGAAACGCGCGTCGGAAGCCCTGCGCTTGTCGGAGGCCAGCTTCCGATCCGTAATCGAAAATGCTCCTTACGGAATCTATCGCGCGAGCATGGAGGGGCATTTACTCCGCGTCAACCCGGCGCTGCAGAAGATGCTCGGCTACGAGTTGCCGGATGAACTGCTGCGCATAAATCCTGCCACCGACCTTTGCCGCGACCCGCTGGAACATCAGCGACTGATCGACCTGTTTGCCAGCCACAAGAGATTCCAGGATGTGGAGGTCGAATGGAAGCGCAAGGATGGCACATTCATAAAGGCGCGGTGTAGCGGGTGGCCCGTGATGGGTGAGGGAGATGAGGCTGCCTGTTTTGAAATTTTCGCAGAGGACATCACCGAGAAACGGCTGCTGGAACGCCAGCTCCAGGTCGCCCAGAAGATCGAAGCCGTCGGAAGGCTTTCCGGCGGAATCGCGCATGACTTCAACAATCTGCTTGGAGTGATCATCGGCTACAGCCAGGTTCTCATCAAGAAACTCGGCGCCGGAAACCCCCTGCTCGAGCACGCGGAGGAAATCGAGAAAGCAGGCCAGCGTGCCGCTTCACTGACGAAGCAACTCCTGGCCTTCAGCCGGCAACAGGTGCTGGCGCCCGCCGTCCTGAATTTGAATGCTGTGATCACCGATATGGGCAAGATGCTGCATCGTCTGATCGGCGAAGACATTGACCTGGGGATGAAGCTGAGCGCCGATATCGGACGCGTGAAGGCAGACCAGGGACAGATCGAGCAGGTGATCATGAATTTGGCGATCAATGCGCGCGACGCACTGCCACAGGGCGGCAAATTGGTGGTCGAGACGGTCAATGCGACCCTCGATGAAGCCTACACGCGCCAGCACCCTGGTTCGAAAGCCGGGCGTTACGTCATGATCTCCGTCACTGACAGCGGCACGGGAATGACCCCGGAAACGCTCGCCCACATGTTCGAACCCTTCTTCACCACGAAAGACCGGGGAAAAGGCACCGGGCTGGGGCTGGCAACCGTCTACGGCGTGGTAAAGCAAAGCGGCGGATATATCTGGGTGGAGAGTGAGTTGGGGAAGGGAAGCTGTTTCAAAGTCTATCTTCCCGAGATCGACGAACCGGTCAGCGCGCCCGTGCACGCCGCTCCCACGGCCGAATCTTTCCGCGGAACGGAAACCGTCCTCCTGGTGGAGGACGCGGATGCGCTTCGAAAACTTGCCTACACGCTGCTGGAACAGAATGGCTACCACGTGCTGGCAGCCGCGAGCGGACTTGAGGCTCTCAAGATGGTGGAGGACAAGCGCGACCGGATCGATCTGCTGCTCACCGACGTAATTATGCCCGGAATAAACGGGCGCGCACTCGCGGAGCGGCTCGCCCCGCTACAGTCCGGGTTGAAAGTACTTTACATGTCGGGCTACACAGACAGCGCCATCGCGGACCACGGAGTCCTCGACGAAGGCACAAATTTGCTTCACAAACCTTTCTCCGAAGAGGCTCTGATCCAAAAGGTGCGCGAGGTATTGCATGCAGATAAACCGAATCAGCCCGGCTCCAGAGATGTGCCGGTCCTAGCAGGAAACCAAGCTGCAAAATAGGCATAGGAAGGGAGATGTGCGTGAGACGACTGCTGATCGTGGATGATGACGAGGCCATACGCAAACTCTTCCGCCTGAACCTGGCGGACGATTACGAAATCATTGACACAGATGATGCCGAGCATGCGCTCGGTCTGGCCATGGAACACAAGCCCGACGCCATTCTCCTGGACCTGCGCATGCCAAAGTTTTCCGGGTTCGACTTGTGCCGCACGTTCAGTTCCCTCAGCAAGACGCAGTTGATTCCTATTTTCGTTGTCAGCGGAGACCAGGGAGCCACGACCGCAGATGCTTGCAAGGAGCTGGGCGCCGCCGGCTTTTTTGAGAAGCCGATCGACTTTGATGCGCTCAAGGCTCGTTTGTCCAAGGTGAAGAGGCAATTTGCGGTGCCTCGGAGTGAGGTTCGCGTTCAGTTATCCATCCCGCTGATGCTCCGCGGGGTCGATATTCATGGAAAACAGTTCGAGGAGACGGCTGTTACTGAAAACGTCAGCTTGAGCGGCTTCTTATGCCGCTGCCCGGCTGAGTTGCAGAAAGACTCCGTCGTTCAAGTCTTTCTCGCTCAAGCCGGCAGTAAGCTCGCAGGCCGGGCACGCTGCGTCCGTTCGGAAAAATCCGAAGGGTCTGGCACGCAATACGGATTCCGGTTCATCGAGAAGACGCCAGAGTGGATTCTGCACTAGCGGCACCGTTGAGTTCCGATGGGGCCAGGCACGCGGGATTGAACCAGGCTTCCCGCATCAAAACAAGTTCGGCCGGGAATCGCAATGATCACGCCTAACCTTCAGGCGCGCCATTTCTTTTCGCATCGAGCGAGTCCCTGCGCGCATTGTTCCAGTGTGCGGCACCGGCACGACATCATTGATTCCAGCACTCTCTTCATTGCCTGCGCCTTCGCCAGGATGGCTGCCAGCTCCGTGAGCTTCCCCCGAGCCATTTTCTTCCAGCGCGCCGAGGCAGTCGTCTTTGGCGGGAAGCCGTGCAGCAAAAGTTTGATTTCCGTGAGCGTAAATCCGGTCGCTTTGGCGAAACAGATGATCACCAATTGGTGTAACGCACCCTCACGGTACATGCGTCTCCCATTCGCCCGGGGTGGCGCCTGTAACAACCCCGCTTTCTCATAGTAGCGGATCGCCGAGGGCGCCAGTCCCGCGCGTGCCGCCAGTTCGCCGATGGTCATTTACCCTCCCCGAAATAGTCCTTGACTTAAAGTCAA
>JBGPZR010000244.1:0-4274 GCA_041493845.1 Terriglobia bacterium
GCAATTCAAAGTCGCAACTCCACAAGGCGCGCATGCGCCTCCGCGAGTTGCTCCATGAAGCGCTGCGCGACAAAGCCCGAGAAGAACGCAAGGCTGCCGGAAGTAACCTAGGCGCCGAGGACTAAGAGCATGGCAACGATCGGCTGCAAAGATTTTCCGAATTACCTTGAGCGATGGATGGAGGGCGACCGCCATCCCGATGCTCTGGCCCACGTTCGCGATTGCCCGCGCTGCCGAAGCCTAGTCGAAGATCTGAAGATGATCCAGGCCGCAGCTCAGGATTGGGGCCGCGCCGAAAGCGAGCCCCCGGCGCACCTCTGGAATTCGTTGCGCGCTCAGTTGGCGCAAGAGGGCTTGATCCACCAGCAGAGCAAACGGCGGGGATGGTTTCCCGGCTGGTTCCCGGCGTTGCCGAGGCCGGCGCTCGCGGGTGCTTACCTGGCAGCCGTGATCGCCGTGGCATTCGGGCTTAGCGGGCCGGTGAATCAGCGGATCAACAGGGCGCGCTGGCTCGAGGGCACGCAAAGTTCGACTACGCCCCTTCGCGCCCAATTTGCTTCAGCGGAAATGAATGCAACCCCGCCCTCGGTTCCAGACTCCAATCCCACCGTGACCGCTTCCCTCCACAATAATTTGGCGATTGTTGACAACTACATCGCTTTGTGTGAAAAAAGCGTCAGCGAAGAACCCGAAAACGAGTTGGCGCGCGATTATCTCTTTGATGCCTATCATCAGAAGGCGGATTTGCTTGCGCAGTTGAGCGAACGCGGAGGCTACGGCCGATGAGCACGACGCACTTTGTTTCCGGAACTTGGAATTGGAAGGCCGTGGGACTGCTTGCGACAGGTCTTCTTCTCTGCGTCGCGCCCGCATCGGCGCACCGGCTGGAAAAGCATTTCACCGTCGAGCCCCGCGCAGTGATCACCATTCACAATCCGAACGGCAAAATCATCGTGAAGGCCTGGACCAAGCACGAAGTGATGGTCATCGCCAATCACGTGAGCGACAAAGTGGAAGTGGACGCGGAGCAAACCGGCAACCGCGTGGACTTGCGAACGCAACAACTCGCCGATTCCGTGGCGCCCGATGATTTGCGCGCCGACTACGATGTGAGCGTTCCCGAAGACGCGGAACTTCAGATTCACGATGACTCCGGGGAAGTCAGCGTTGCCAATGGGCTTGGCGACATGAACGTGGAAACCGTCTCAGCTGGCGTCGCGCTGGAAGACGCCGCCGGCTACCTCACGATCAAAACTGTCGGCGGTTCGTTTCAATGCGTGCGCTGCGCCGGGCGCCTGGAAGTCTCGTCCATCAGCGGAAGTTTCCGGCTCCTCGATCTCCGCAGCTACCATGTGCGCGCGCAAACCTCCACGGGCAACATTCTTTTCGACGGCGAGTTTCTTCCGAATGGGATTTACCGGCTCAAGAATTATAGCGGCGTGATCGAAGTCCGTTTTTCCCCCGGCGACTCTTTCGACTTGAACGCCACCTCGCTGAAGGGCCCCGTGAACAACGAGGCGAAACTCACGCCGCCCGCTCACCCGCAGCACTTCTCCTCGAAGTTCGGTTACGCACTCGGCACCTTCAACGCTGGGCGCGCCAAAGTCGAACTCACCTCCTTCGATGGTACAATCAACATCCGTAAGCGTAATTGATCGCGCCATTTCACAACGGAAAAAGCTCCGATCTCGATGCAGTCCCAGGCAGCCCGGTGAAGCTCTATGAAAAATGACCTGCGCTCCCGCAGGCTCGTCTGCCTTATCGGATTCATGGGCAGCGGCAAGTCCACCGTCGCGCGCCTCCTGGCTCGCCAGGTCGGATGGCACTACGTGGACCTCGACAAGCTGATTATCGAGTCCAGCGGCCTGACCATTCCTGAAATCTTCGATCGCCTGGGTGAGCCGGGATTCCGGAAGATGGAGCGCGACCAGCTTGCGCGCATCGTGGCCGAGTCCGTCGAACTCAACAAGCCGCGCATCCTTTCCCTCGGCGGCGGCACAACCGCCCAACCCGAAAATGTTGCGCTGCTGCGAGAAAATGGCGCTGTGCTGGTGTGGCTCCATTGCCCAGTGGACGAATTGCTCCCCCGCTGCGCGCGGATCAAGAACCGCCCGCTCTTCCGCGATGAGGCCAGTTTCCGCCGTCTCTATCAGGAACGGCTTCCTTCTTATGAGCTTGCTGATTACCGTGTCGAGAGCAATATGGAGCCTTTGAGGGTCGTCGAACAGATTCTCGCGCTGGGAATTTTCCCGAAGGTGACCGCATGAACATGCCCTTGAAACGCTGGCGCACCCTGCTCGCCGCACTGGCTGCCACTCTTGGATCGCTGATTCTCTTCACCGCAGGCGCTGTGATCGCGCCCGAGGGGTCGCTCGCCTTACCGCGGAACTCGAAGAGCTGGCTGATGGCGTTCCTTGATCCCATGCCGGTCGCGAAAGCCGCTGCGCGCCTGCCCGCCGTGGCCCTGGCGGAGCCGAGTGCGGCCACAGTCTCCATCTTCACGCAAGACAAGGGGAAATTCCGCATCCTCGTCAGCGGCCAGCAAGCCGGAAAAGAAGAATTTGAGATCGGCCCGAACGGAGAAAATTGGATTGCCCACGGGACCACTGAAATTAAGACGCCGCAGGGCGCGGCGCATGTCAACGGCACGCTCGAGCTGCGGCCCGACGGCACGCCGCTGCGCTACGAATGGTCAACAACAGGCGCGAAGAAGGCCGGCGCAACGATCGTTTTCAACGGCGCTACAGCCAGCGTCGAGTTGCGTCTCGAAGGTATGAGGCCGTTCACACAGCAATTCACTTTCAATTCCTCGCGAATAGCCATCCTCGATAACAATTTGTATTACCAGTACGCCGTGCTCGCACGCCTCTACGACTGGAATCAGAAAGGCGCACAAACATTTTCGGTCCTGATCCCGCAGGAGATGACCCCCGGCACCATCACTGTCGAATCGCTTGGAAAGCAGGACGTGGCTGGCGCCAAGCTCGATGAATTGCGCGTAAAGACGGAAGATCTCGAAATCGATCTTTTCCTCGACGGCCAGCGCCTGGTCCGCCTCGTCTCCCCCAGCGCCAATGCCGAAATCCTCCGCGAATGACAATCCGACGCGTCGTGTCCGTCCCGGATGATGTCGCGGGACGAAGGATCTGCTTTTCCCTCGTAGCGCTGGCGTCCCGCCGGCACTTTCAGTCGCTGTCATCCTGAAGCGCCGTCGAAGGGCCGGCTCTTTTAATCTTTTGAGCCTTGGCGAAAACCGCCACAGAGACGCCGCCGCTGCAAAAAAGAAGGCCCGGGGCGTGATACCCGGGCCTTTGCGTGTTAGGACGCATGGGGTGGGAATCAAAAAATCATGATTGTGCGCGAACGGGCCGGTGCATCGGTTCGTGCGGGCGCGGCAGCTCGATGGCCACCGGCACGCTCATCTCCGCGCCTTTGCGCAAAATTCCGAGAGTGACGGATTTTTCGGCGCTCTTCTCGCGCAATTCGGCCCGCAGGTCGCCGAGCGAGTGCACCGGCTTGCCGTCCACTTTCACGATCACGTCGCCGGCCTTCAGCCCTGCCTTCTCGGCAGGCGTGCCCGCGCGAACTTCGCGCACCAGCACTCCGCCATCGTCAGGCGCCCCGAAATAAGCGCCGAGCTGCGGGGTTAAATCCTCGGCGTTGATCCCGAGAACCGGCGTGCGCCAGTCCATTGCTCCATGCGAGTGTTCGTCCGGCGCTACCGGCACGCCGGGCATGGAAAAATTAGGTATCGGCGGCATATTCATTTCGCCGAACTCGCGCATCTTGCCTTTCATTTTCCTCTCGAAATACGCGCTGCGGTCACCCAATTCGACGGAAATATTTTGGTTCGCGCCCTCGCGGGACACCACTAGCGCCACGGTGCGCCCCGGCGGCGTTTCGCGCACCAGCCGGCGAAACTGCACGGTTCCCTCGACGGTCTGGCCGTCATACTGCGTGATGACGTCCTTTTCCTTCAGCCCTGCCTTTGCCGCGGGGCTGTCGGGCTCCACGTCCATCACCACTACGCCACGCACTGAAGAAAGTTTCAGGTCTCGTGCCTGCTCCGGCGTCACCTCGCCGATTTCGATTCCCAGCCAGCCGCCGCCGTCTTCGCTCGAGCTCACAAAAATTCCCGGCGCGTGCGCAATGATTTCGCCCGCTTTCTCGTGCACTTCTTGCTGCACGTCTGCCGCCAATTCTTCGGCGCGCGCACCCAATTCTTCCGCGCGTGCGGCAAGTTCGTTTTTCTTTCCCTCGAGCTGGGCCGAAAA
>JBGPZR010000018.1:0-13476 GCA_041493845.1 Terriglobia bacterium
GTCATTTATTCGAACATCCTCGACGAAGACTTCGACGATTTCCGCGTCTGCCTCTTGCCCCGCCAGAAAGAGGCGATAACGCCCACAGCTTCTACCGCAACTCCGGCGATGCCTTAGTAGATTTGCGGCTGGCTCCTCCCGGATTTTCACCCCCATACTCTTCCGACGCATTCTGAGATTTCATGGCTCTTGATCGTCTGCGATCGGCAGGAGCGCTGCTTCCTGCGCCCATTTTCCCTTCGGTTTTGCTCGTGCAGTGCCGGGGATTTGCCTCAGACTTTCTCCGCGCCCTCTGCGCCTCTGCGGTGAATGCCTTCTCGGTTTGATTTGCCGTACAATATCTCCATGCCAAAGAAGTCGCTGAATCGAGGAGAGCGCTTTTGAACCTGGAACTCACGGAAGAGCAGCAACTGCTGCAGAAGAGCGTGCGGGAATTTGCGGAAGCAGAAGTAAAACCGCTCGCCAAGGAAATCGACGAGACTGGCCGCTTTCCGCGCGACATCTTTAAGAAAGCAGCGGAGCTGGGCCTCACCGGCGTCGCCATGCCCGAGCAATACGGCGGGGCGGGCATGGACCACATCAGCTACGCGATCGTGATCGAGGAAATTTCGCGCGCGTGTGCCTCCACGGGCGTCATACTTTCGGTGCAGAACTCGCTCTATTGCGACCCCATCTACCGCTTCGGCACCGAAGAGCAAAAAAAGAAATTCCTCGTCCCTTTCGCGCGCGGCGAAAAAATCGGCTGCTACGCGCTCACCGAGCCGCAGGCAGGCTCGAACGCCGCCGCGCTCTCGACCAAAGCCGTGCGCAAGGGCGACCGCTACGTCATCAACGGCACCAAAGCCTGGATCACCAACGGCGGTGCCGCAGACGCGGCCGTGGTCTACGTCAACACGCAGCCGGAAAAGGGCGAGAAGGGAATTACGGCGCTCGTGGTCGAAAAGGGCACGCGCGGATTCTCGGTCGGCAAGGAAGAGAAGAAGCTCGGCATCCACGGCAGCGCTTGCACCGAGCTGGTCTTCACCGATTGCGAAGTCCCCGCCGATAATCGCATCGGCAACGAAGGCGAAGGCTACAAAGTGGCGCTCTCAACGCTCGACGGCGGACGCATCGGCATTGCCGCGCAAGCGATCGGCATCGCGCAGGGAGCCTTCGAAGCGGCGCTTTCATACGCGCAGCAGCGCCAGGCCTTCGGCCATCCCATCTCCGATTTTCAGGCCATCCAGTTTATGCTCGCCGACATGGCCACCGAAATTGACGCCGCTCGTTTGCTTGCGCGCCGCGCCGCCTGGAAGCAGGATTCCGGCGCGCGATTTTCGATGGAAGCTGCGATCGCGAAGTTGTTTGCCAGCGAAATGGCCACGCGCGTCACGCACAAAGCCATCCAGGTTCACGGCGGCAATGGCTACAGCAGCGAATATCCTGTCGAGCGCGCCTACCGCGACGCACGCATCACCGAAATCTACGAAGGCACCAGCGAAATTCAGCGGCTGGTGATCGCCGCCTGGGTTTTGAAGTCCTATTGACTTTCTAGGTAACAGTGTGGTAATCTTGCTGCGTATGAACGCGACGCTTCAACTCTTCTTCGTCACGCTGGCCGCATGGCAAGAGGCGGCCGAGTAGTCAGCCGCCGCTGGTTACCCGCCCGTTTCTGCTTACCAATCAATCGCCAACCTCAGCGAATAGAACTCGTCGTAAGTTATTCAAAACAAAGGTTTCGGTCTCAAATCAATCGCCAACTTTGCCGGGCTTCTGGTTTGGCACTTTTCCCCCTGCCGCTCTCCCGGCAATTCCTTACCCGGTGTATCCTCAAGAGGATGCTCCCGCTCGACTCCGGTCAGGAATTCAATCCCGCCTGCGACGAAGATTTCTTCACTTCGCTTCCTTCCCGGCCGGGCGTTCTGCTACTCGAAATGAAGGAGCCGGGCGCGCAACCCTATCTCGCCCGAACGGCAGACATTCGCCGCGCTGCAGAACGCCTTTTGCGTGAGCCTGAACCCCTTTCGAAGCGCCTGAATTTGCGTCAAGTCGCCGCGCGAATCCGCTGCCGCGTCACCGGCTCGAAATTCGAGCAGACCCTGGCGCTTTACGAACAAGCCAGGCTGCATTTCCCGCGCCGCTATCGCGACTTGATGCGCCTCCGACCGCCCGCGCTCCTGAAAGTGAATTTGCGGAATGAATATCCGCGCTGCTACGTCACGCGGCGGATCAGCGCGGATGAAGGATTCTATTTTGGGCCGTTTGCCTCGCGCCGCGCGGCCGAGGCCTTTGCGGAGGGCTTTCTTGACCTCTTCAAGATTCGACGCTGCCAGATCAAAATCCGCCGCGATCCGAATTATCCCGGCTGCATTTATTCCGAAATGAAGATGTGCCTCGCGCCATGTTTCGCGGGCTGCACGAAAGAGGAGTACGACGCGGAAGCCGGGCGCGTGCTCGAGACACTCGAAACCACCGGCGCTTCGCTCACCGAACAGCTCGAGCGCGAACGCGAGGCGGCCAGCGAAGCGCTGGACTACGAGCGCGCCGCGGCGCTCCACAAACGTCTCGAGAAAGTTTCCGCGGCGCTGCGTGGAATGCCCGAAGTCGCGCGCCGCATCGAGGAGCTCGATGCCGTCATTCTCCAGCGCACCGCCGAGGACATGACCATCGCCGTATTTCCCGTGCGTGCTGGCCTGCTCGCCGAACCCATATTTTTGCGCTTCGCGGAGTTTTCCAGCCAGCCGCGGTCCGTGGAGGCGATTCTCCGCAAAGAATTGGATCCACAAGTGAACGCTGGTGATCAAATTGCGGCGCAAGAAAAAGCGCAGGGGAGAGAAAGCACGGCGGCCCATTCGCCGCAGGAACCGCTCACAGAATGGCGTGCGCACTATGGATTGCGTTCAGCGCCGCCGGAGCTGGCGGAACATCTCACTCTGCTTGCGCGCTGGTTTTATTCGAAGCCCCGCCAAGGCGAAATATTTTTCCGCGAGGCTGACTGGCCTTACCGCCGCATTCTTCGGGCTTGCGGGCGGCTGCTTGGGTCCGCAGAACCAACCCAATTTGGCTCGCAACCCCCGGGATAATCGAAACAGGAGCGGCAATCGTTGCATCGTACAATTGATTCACATGACGGACGCGAACAAAGATAAGAATTTCTCCCCCGGGCAGCTGGAAGATCAGCCGCGCGTTCCGGGAATGCTGCGCGCGCTGCGCCACCGCAATTTTCAACTTTTCTTCAGCGGCCAGATGATCTCGCTGGTCGGCACCTGGATGCAGATCATCGCGCAATCCTGGCTCGTCTATCGCTTGACGGGATCGTCGCTCTTGCTTGGCGTGGTTGGCTTCGCCGGACAGATTCCCGTGTTTCTACTGGCTCCGCTGGGCGGGATGGCGGCCGACAGGTGGAACCGGCATCGCGTGGTAATCGGCACGCAAGTCTCCGCGATGATTCTGGCGTTCATGCTGGCGGCGCTCACGCTCCTGCATATCGTGCGCGTCTGGGAAATTGGCGTGCTCGCAGCGTTGCTGGGCGCCGTCAACGCGTTCGATATACCGGCGCGGCAATCACTCCTGATAGACATGGTCGGCCGCGAAGATTTGATGAACTCGATTGCCCTGAACTCCTCGATGTTCAATGGCGCGCGCGTGATCGGCCCGGCGATTGCCGGTCTGCTGGTCGCCTGGATCGGCGAGGGATGGTGCTTCTTTGCAAACGCGGTGAGTTACATCGCGGTCATCGCCGGGCTGCTGTTGATGAAGCTGGGTCCTCTCCGCCAGATGATTACGGAAGCAAGTCCGTTCGAGCACATCGCCGAGGGATTCCGATTCGTCCGCCACACCAAGCCGATTCTGGCGCTGATTCTCCTGATCGGTCTCGTGAGCCTGGTGGCCGTTCCGTATTCCGTGCTGATGCCGATCTTTGCCGATCGCATTCTGCATGGCGGCGCGCGCGGTCTCGGCATTCTGATGGGCGCGACAGGAATTGGCGCGCTGCTGGGCGCGTTGACGCTCGCGATGCGGCGCGGCGTGCATGGCCTGGGGCGGTGGGTTGGAATTTCCGCGATGAGCTTTGGCGTCAGCCTGATTCTGTTTTCGTTCTCCAGGTGGTTTTGGCTCTCCATGATTCTGCTGGTGCCGGTCGGTTACTCGGTGATGCTGCAGATGTCGAGCTCGAACACGCTGATTCAAGCGATGGTCCCGGACGAGTTGCGCGGCCGCGCCATGGCTGCCTACACCATGATGTTTATGGGCATGGCGCCGATGGGTGCTCTCTTCGCGGGGGCGCTGGCGGACCGGATCGGCGCGCCGTGGACGGTGGCGATCGGCGGAATGGGCGCGGTGATCGGTTCGATTGTCTTTCTGCGGAAGCTGCCCGGCTTGCGATTTGAAGCGCGGCAATTGATCGTCGCGCAGGGAATCGGCGGCGCCGAAACTGTAAAAGAAATGGCCGCGCGGGGAATTTCCTGATGCGGGAGCGGCACAAAACCGGAAACAGGAAACGGTGGCCTGTTATACTGCCCGCTTGTCCTAAATTCCTCGCCATGAGGTGGAGCCTCGATGTCATCTCCCGCACCCTTGAATGACGGGCGCATGCCCGGCCGCGCCACCGCGCAAGGAACGCTGCGCTATGCCGCGCGGTTCCAGGGGCGCTCGGCCTCGGGACATTTCCGCGAAATCATGGGCGGTCTGGTGCTTTCTTCGATCGGCATTGGCACGTACCTCGGCGATCCGGACGATGCGACGGACAATCGATACACCGCGGCTGTAGTCGCCTCGGTCGAGGGCGGCGTCAACGTGATTGATACCGCCATCAACTACCGCTTGCAGCGCAGCGAGCGGGCCATCGGCGCGGCGCTGCAACAACTGGCTTCCCAAGGATTTTCGCGCGAAGAATTTGTCCTCTGCACCAAGGCGGGCTTTCTGACGCCCGATGGCGAGATGCCCGCCGACCCAAACGTTTATTTCAAACGCGAGTTTCTCGATCGCGGAACCTTCAAGGTCGAAGACATTGCCGCGGGCTGCCACTGCATGGCGCCGCGCTACTTGGAGAATCAGCTCGAGCGCAGCCGCCGGAATCTCGGCGTCGAGTGTGTGGACGTCTTCTACCTGCACAATCCGGAAACGCAGTTGACCGAGGTTCCCCCCGAAGAGTTTCACAAGCGGATCGAAGCGGCGTTCAAGTTTTTGGAATCGGCCGCAGCCGCCGGAAAAATCGGTGCGTACGGGATGGCGACGTGGAACGCGTTTCGCGAAGATCCGAATGCGGAGGGCTACCTGCCGCTCGAAGGCATGGCCGATATCGCCCGCGAAATTGCCGGCGAAGACCATCACTTCCGCTATGTGCAGTTGCCGTTCAATCTGGCGATGCCGGAAGCCCTGACGCGGCCGAATCAGGTGGTGGGGGGGCGCGCCATGCCCATGGTGCAGGCGGCGCGGGCGCTGGGCGTCACGCTGCTGACCAGTGCGGCCCTGCTGCAAGGTCAATTGACGAAAAATCTCCCGGCGTTCATCGGGTCGGCGCTGAATTTGAAGACGGACGCAGCGCTCGCGCTGCAATTCGCGCGCTCCGTTCCCGGACTCACCACCTCGCTCGTGGGCATGAGCAAGCCGGAGCACGTCCAGGCAAATCTCGCACTCGTTGGCGTCGAACCCGCTCCGCGCGAGCAATTCCTGAAATTATTTGAAGCCAAAGGTTAGGAATTCGCCGGGCCGGATGCAATAGCAGTGCGGGGATGTCTTTCGGCGAGCCAGTCGCTGATCGCGGCTCCGACCTTTTCGAGCTGCCCGGCGAAAAAATGGTCGGCGTGTTCAACAATCACGAGACGTTTGGGCTCGCTCATTGTTGCGAAGACGGATTCAATGTTTTTGCGCGATCCGAATTTGTCGTTCCCGCCTTGAACAATCAATTTTGGCTTCGGGCACACGCGCAGGTAGCCGAAATGGGTATGATTCGCGGGCAGTCCGAGCCCAATCAACTCCGCCACACGCGGGTCATCGCTTCCGACGCGCAGGCCCACCCAGGAGCCGAAACTGAATCCAGCGACGAGAATTGGCCGCCCCGGAAATTCCTCCGCCAGATATTCAAGCGCGGCCCGCACATCATCCTGCTCGCCACGGCCTTTGTCGTGGACTCCTCCACTCAAGCCAACACCGCGAAAGTTGAAACGCAAGACAGGGACGCCGAACTGGTGCATCGCTTTTGCCGCCTGATAGACAACTTTGTTGTGCATCGTCCCGCCAAACAGTGGATGCGGGTGGCAGACCACAGCGGCAAGGGGAGGTTCGGCAACCGGCGAGGTCCAGAGCAGCGCTTCGAGCCGCCCTTGCGGCCCGGCGAGAAACAAACTGCGATGGAATACTTCCGCCATGGAATTCAGAGTGGAAGAGTGTAAAGGAGTGTCCATCAGAGGGCAAAGCGAGATGGCGCGTCAAGACCTGACGGACTTTTCCCAATGTACGGCAACGCTCGTGAACAACGCGCTCAGCCCGTTCGTGGGGTCGGCGAGTGGCGCGCCTCCGGGTGAATCCGCCTGCGCTACGACGCGCACGACGCGCGCCGGAATCTCTCCCACTTGCGCCCATTCGCCCCAGGAAAGCGTTGCCATCAACGGGTCGCCCTGGGCGAAAATGCGCGCCGTCAAGAAACGCGCACCCGTGTGGGAAATGTCCTGCGTCATGGATTCTTCGGGCCAGGGAGTTCCGGCAGCGCGCACAAAGATCGGCAGCGCGAACGGAATGCGAGCAGACGAGCGGCGCTCTTGCGCGGGAGGGCGCGGCGCATTTCGCGGAAAGGATTCCAGATGGAGTGCAACCCGATAGCCTCCCTTTGCTGCCCTCTCGACGCGCACGACGCGCGCCGGCGTCTCCGGTTGCGCCGTCATCGCTGCGGTGGAATCAAAGGGGAATGCAACCCAAACGCGCGCATGCAATTCGCAAGGCTCGGCGCGGTGAACCAGCAGCCCTTCGCGGGAGGCGTCGAATGTTTGCGTGGTTTCCAGGCGCATGCCAAACGGACCGCGCCATCGGATTCGCACCGGGAGTTGGAGCTGGGCCCGGGGATGCCTCCGGATTTCGATGTACGTTGCCAGGCGTGACATCCTGAACCCATCCTAGCGATAGCGGAGAGGAAGGTCAAACATTCGCTCGCCTTACGCCCTCCGCTGTCCGTAAAATTGATTGCGCGCACGTGGAAGCAATGTTACTTTGTGCTCAATGGACGGTCCCGCGGGAGGACACATGGAATCCGGTGTGGAGCGCCGCGCTGCGCGGCGATTTTCGATGATGCTCCCCCTAAAAGTTCGTTTCGCGGCGGAGAACGGCGTCACCGAGCAAGCTGGCGAAACACGCGACGTCAGTTTCCGGGGCCTGTATTTCCTGATCGAAGCGAGCGTGGAAACGGGCAGCTCGATTGAGTTTGTCCTCACCTTGCCTCAGCAAATCACGTTGGCGGGCGATGTCCACATTCGTTGCTACGCGCGGGTGCTCCGCGTGGACCAGCACAATGGCCGGCGCGGCGTCGCCGCGCGCATCGAGCGCTACGAATTCCTGCCCGCCTCCGCCTGACGGTTTCCCCGAAACGGAGTAGAATGTTTTTTTCGCCCCGCGAATCAGGAGGGTCTATGTACCACTACGATCCCAAGGTTGCGCTCGATGAATTGCGCGACGACGCGACGCTGCCACATCCCGTCCATCTGCGCGACATGATTCTGCGGACCAAGCTCGACCCGACCTCCGCACTCGACCTGAACCGCGAGTTTCAGGATTACCTGACGCGCTTCGGCGAAACGCAGAAAATTGGGCGTGAAATTCTGGAGCGCCTGGCGGAGGGCGTGCGAAAAGCTTCCGCCTGATGAACCGGAGGAAAAACTCTTCTGCGTCGAGAGCAGACGCGCGGGCGCGTTGTTCTTCTGAAGGAAATGCTCAGAGTTCATTTTTCTGCGGTCGCGCGAAAACTGGAACGGAGAATTTTGCATGGCACGCAACACGCTGCTGATTGACGCGGATGACACGCTCTGGGAAAACAATATCTTCTTCGAAAAGACGGTAGATCATTTTATTTCCCAGCTCGAGCATCTCGGATACACGCGCGAGTACATCCGTCACATTCTGAACGAGACCGAGCGCCGCAACATCCGCCAGCATGGCTACGGCGTGCGGAGCTTCCGCCGGTCGCTCGAAGAAACCTATCTGAAGCTGGCAGGAAATTCCGCGCGGCGCGAGTTGGTCCAGGAAATCGAGCGGATGTCTGGGGAGCTGGAAGCCACACCACCGCTCATCCTCGATGGTGTGCCGGAGACACTGGCCTATCTTTCGAAGCATCACCGGCTGATCCTGCTGACCAAGGGGGAGCCTGCCGAGCAGGCCGCCAAAGTGGAACGCTCCGGCCTGCAGCCTTACTTCGACGCGATTGAAATCGTGCTGGAGAAAGAGCCGGGCACCTACGACCGCATGGTGGAGCAATTCAAGATCGTAAAAACGCATGGCTGGATGGTGGGCAACAGCCCGCGCAGCGATATCAATCCCGCGCTCCAAGCAGGCCTGAATGCCGTTTTTATTCCTCACTCAGCCACATGGGAGCTGGAAAAATCGGAACTGGAAAGCGGGACCGGGAAGCTTCTGATCCTCGCGAGTTTTCGCGAGCTTCGCGGACATTTTTGAAGCTGCCGCTGATTACATCGCGCGTCTAATCAAAGTTCAGTACAAATCACGAAGTTGTGGGAGGGGCCGTTGCCAGCGCCGTCGGAATTCAATGCTGCGACACGAGGAGCCCGTGTGGCCGTGGTGGGAGCAGGTGCAGTTGGCTCCTATTTCGGCGGAATGCTGGCGCGCGCCGGTGCGCAGGTGACGCTGATTGCCCGCGAAGCGCACGCGCAAGCCATTCGCCGCGGCGGATTATTTCTGGACACGGTCACATTTCAGGAGCGTGTGCATCCCGCGGCTTCGACTGAAGTCGCCGCCGCTCGCGATGCCGAATTCGTGCTGTTCTGTGTGAAGACGGTGGACACGGAGGAAGCAGCGCGCTTGCTGGCACCGCATCTCGCGCCCGGCGCGATCGTAATCAGCTTGCAGAATGGCGTGGACAACGTGGCGCGCATTCGCACTGCTTCCGGAATTGACGCCTTACCAGCAGTCGTTTACGTTGCGGCGGCTTTGCCCGAGCCCGGCCACGTGAAACATTCCGGCCGTGGCGAAATTATCGTGGGTGAACTTCCAGGAAATCCGCACGCGACGGATTCACAGCCCGGGCGGCCCGAACGTGTTGCGGCGCTGTTCGCAGGCGCGGGGGTTCCCTGCCGTGTTTCTCCGACCATCGAAATAGATCTTTGGACGAAGATGGTGATGAACTGCGCGGGAAACGCGGTGACGGCGATTGCGCAAACCAGCTTTGCGCACGCGGCGCGGAACCCGCAAATCCGCGAAGTGATGCGCCAGGTGATTGAAGAAACTGTGAAGGTGGGGCGCGCATGCGGCGTGCAATTGCCTGAAGCGGGCTGGGTGGAGAAGGGAATCAAGAACGCGGAAGGCCTGGGCGAAGCAACTTCCTCGACCGCGCAGGATATCGCGCGCGGCAAACGCACGGAAATTGACTCACTGAATGGCTACATCGTGCGGTGCGGCGCGGAGCTTGGAGTGCCTGTTCCTGTGAGCGCCACACTCTGCGCCCTCGTGAAATTGATCGAGGAGAGGAACGCGGCAAAAGGGCGGCCGGCAGCGTCGTCTCAGTAGTCCGGCGAAACGCGGTAGCGGAAGGGAATGTGCGCGACGGTTTCCATATCAATCGGCGTGCCTTCGCGAGTACCCGGGCGGAATTTCCAGTGCGCCAGCGCTTCCATGGCGTTCCTGTCCAGTTGAGGATCCAGTCCGCGCACCAGTTGGATGCTGTCCACCGAGCCATCTTTGCGGATGATGGCGTAGAGAATCACTTCGCCTTGCACGTGTTCCTTGATCAGCTCCGGCGGATATTTCGGGTCAACCTTCTGGAGAAGGTCAGGGCCTGACAGCGCACCTCCGCGCTGGAATCGCGGGTCGTCGCCCTCGTCCAGTTGGGCGCAATTCAATACCCAGCTCCCTGTGGCGCTCGAAAGATTCGGCATGTTGACGTGCAGAGTGAAGATTTCCCTGCCCGAAAGAAGTTTTTCCGGCGGAAGACTGGGATCAAAATTTGCCACCGACACCGGGCCGCGGCGTGAAGAGGACGATAGGCCGGGGCTGGCTCCGAGCGGAGTCATGGGCTTCAGATTCAATTTCGTCGTGCCACGAGTTCCGGCCGGCGCGTTCCCTCCGCTGCTTGTGCGCGTACTTGTGCCCCCACTGATGCTCACCGCTGCCGGGAGCGAACCCGCATTGCCGCCAGCGTTAGCATTGGTTGCACCGCTCGCTCCGTTCGCGCCTCCCATCGAGGATGAATTTCCGCCCGCGCCGCCATTGCCCCGCGGATCGTTCTCTGCTCCGCCAGGGACGCCCGGCTGCCTGCCATCGGGCGAGATTGCGATGCGTGCGGAGAGGATTCCTTGCGGCACGGTCACTTCCGGCGCGGGCGGAGCCGGAGTGGCGGAGAGCGCGATAATCCGATGCAGGCTCGCGTCGCCGCTCGATGCGACGTCACCCACCTCTGGCGCCGCAGCGGCTTCAGCCTGTCCCTCGCGCTGCTTTGCGACGGGTGCGGACATGGGAGCGACAGGCATCCGCGGCTGCTGGTTCACCACCGGCGCAGAAGCGATATTCAGCTGGCCGGGATTTTTCTCCGAGTTCGCGACTTCCGGCGCGGCCATATCGCTGGCGGCCCGATGATGCAAGCGCGGCGCTGCAGCCGTGGGAGTAATGTGCAGCTTCGGGCGCGGCACGGTCGCAGCCCATTCGACAATGTTGGGCAATTGCGGCTCGATTTTCGGCGGCGCCTGCGGTGCGTCAGGCTGAATCAGAGTTTGCCGCGGATGGGTGATGTGCACCGGCGTCGAGAGAATTGTCTGGCGCGGGTGATAGGCATCGGCCCCACGCTGGGGCAAGGGTTTCGCCGGATCGCCCGGCGGGCTAGGCTTTGCTGCCGGTCCATGCAGTTCGATCCGCGGCAAATCCTGGGCGGGTGGATACCAGGTCAATTCGATGCGCACGGGCGCGAGGTTCGGCTGCGTGTGCGGAATAAAACCCCAGATGGGAAGTAGCAGAAGCAAAAGCGCGGCGATGTGGCACATAGAAGAAGCCACATACGCAGGCCCGGATAGGTTTCCCCGCACCCAATGAACGCGCAGCACCGAGTCTGGTGCCGGTTCGCTATCCTTGGGCGGGCGTGGTCCCGTGAAGTAGGCGCGCAGGCTGGTGCGAAATTCCTGCCATGGCGATTCCCAGTGGACGGCAAAATCGAGCGTCGGCGAGTCCGAAGGCGCGCTGAGCCCGGCCAAGGCTCGGGTGAGCGGCGACGGGTCTGGATTCTGAAGGCGCTGCATTGGGGAAGCCATTATATGTACCCGCGAACTGAGATGCTGCCAGGCTAGGCTGCGGCTGCCAAGCGATAAAAACTTAAAGCCGCATCGCCCTGTTCCAGCAGGCGGCTGCGCTCAAGGCGATCGAAGCGTTCGGGCAATTCCAGGCTGCGGTGATGCTCGACGATGACCAGACCGTAGGGCGCGATCAAGTGTGATTCATCTAGAAATTCGAGCACGCGCAGGTGCTCCTCTCCTTCGTAAGGTGGATCGAGAAAAATAAAATCCGCCACCAGATGCCGCGTGGCGAGATTCTTGAGGCCTTTCACCGCGTCCGCTTCAATCACATCCACGCCGCTGCGGATTCCGAGCGCTTCGAGATTTTGCCGCACCAGCCGCGCTCCGGCCGCGTGCGATTCGATGAAGATCGTCTCGCGCGCGCCGCGGCTGATGGCCTCAATGCCGATCGCGCCGGTGCCGGCGTACAGATCCACGAACAGGGAATCCTCGACGGAGGAGCCGAGGATGTTGAAAAGCGTCTCGCGCAGGCGATCGCTGGTCGGCCGCAGGCGCAGCTTTCCCGGACCCTTCAATCGCCGGCTACGATATTTTCCCGCAATCACGCGCATTATTTATCCCACCGATGCCAGATGGTAGCGCTTCTGCCAGGCCGGGCTGAGCGATTCCAGGCGCGCCACCACTTCGCTCGCGCGGGCCGGGTCTTCGGCGAGCGCGAAAGCTTCTCGGCGCGCAAGCTCGAGCAGTTCGTGGTCGCGCAAGGGCTGCGCCACGGAAAAGGCGGCATCGCCATGCTGGCGCGTGCCGAAGAATTCGCCGGGGCCGCGCAGTTTCAGGTCACGTTCGGCGATTTCGAAACCGTTGGACGTCGCCACCATGGTTTCAATTCGCTCGCGCGCATCTCCGGTGATGGATTGCGGCGCCACAAGGATGCACTGCGATTTCTCGGTGCCGCGGCCGATGCGCCCGCGGAGCTGATGAAGTTGTGCGAGCCCGAAACGGTCGGCATGCTCGACCACCATCACCGTTGCGTTCGGGACGTCCACGCCGACTTCGACTACCGTGGTGGCAACGAGAATTTGCAATTCGCCGCGGCGGAAGCTTTCCATCACTGCGTCCTTCTCGTCGTTCTTCAACCGGCCGTGCAGCAGGCCTACGCGCAATTGCGGGAAAACTTGCCTTGCCAGGCGCTCATATTCCGCCGCCGCGGCTTTTAGCTCCTGTTTTGATTCCTCGATCACCGGGTAAACCACATAGGCTTGCCGGCCCCGCGCGATTTCCCGCCGCACGAACTCCCACACTCCGGAAAGCTGCGCCTGGTCTTTCCAGCTCGTCTCGATGGGCGAGCGGCCCGGCGGCATCTCGTCAATCACGGAGAGGTCCAGATCGCCATAGAGAGTGAGGGCAAGCGTGCGAGGAATGGGGGTCGCCGTCATAACGAGCACATGTGGGGACGCGCCTTTTTCGATCAGCCGCTTGCGCTGCAAGACGCCGAAGCGGTGCTGCTCGTCCACGATCACGAATCCAAGCCGCTTGAACTTCACCGGGTGCTCGATCAGCGCGTGCGTGCCCACGACGAATTGCGCTTCGCCGGATTCGACGCGCGCGAGCGCCTCATCTTTTCTCGCGCGCTTGCGGTCGCTCACGAGCAGTTCGACGCCATAACCGGCCGGGCGGAAGATGCGGCGCGCGGAAAGGAAGTGCTGCGCCGCGAGAATCTCTGTCGGCGCCATCAGCGCCACCTGGTAGCCGTTTTCGATCGCAATCGCGGCGGCCTCAAACGCCACAATCGTTTTTCCGCTTCCGACGTCGCCCTCGAGCAGGCGGTGCATGGGGTAAGGGCGCTCGAGGTCCGCGGCGATTTCTGCGAGCACTTTTTTCTGGGCGGCAGTGGGTTTGAACGGGAGAATACGCTTCAAAGCCTCGCGGATTTTTTCCTCGCGAACGCGCATCGCAATTCCCTGTTCGCGATGTTCGCGCAAACGGCGCATCGCGAGTGCAAGCTGGTAGTAGAAAAATTCCTCGAAGATCAGGCGAATCTGCGCCGGGCTGCGAAAAC
>JBGPZR010000020.1:0-13008 GCA_041493845.1 Terriglobia bacterium
GTGGTCGAAGAGCGCACATTTGAAAGGCTGGGCGGAACTGAGGTGCTGCGCGTGGACGGGCGGCTGATGGCGCTGACGAACACGGACCTGACCAAGGCCGTCGCGGATGGGCGCTTCCGCGAAGATCTTTACTTTCGATTGAGTGTGCTGGGCATTGCTGTGCCGCCGCTCCGCCAGCGCCGCGGCGATATTCCCGCGCTTGTCGCGCATTTTCTAGGGCGGCTCGGACCGGTACACGGAAAACCCGATGCGACGCTTGATCCCTCGGCACAGCGCCTGCTCGAAACCTACGCGTGGCCGGGGAATGTGCGCGAATTGAAGAATGCGATCGAGCACGCGCTGGTATTTGCGAAGGAGCCACTGCTCACGCCGCAGGATTTCCCCGAAATTGTCAACGCCACCGGCGATGCGCGCGGGCCGTCGGGGCCGCTCCGCTCGCTCGAAGATCTGGAACGCGAAGCTATCAAAGAAACACTCGAAGGAACGCACTACAAAATCGGGCGCGCGGCTGAAATTCTCGGTATCAGCCGCAAAACGCTGCTGGAGAAACGCAAGAAATACGGCCTCATCTGAGACTGCCGCAACACTCGCGCCATGAAGATACGTCTCGTGATGCTGGGAAAAACGCGGCGCGAGGAATTGCGAGCGCTGTTGGAGGATTACGCGGGGCGCATCCGGCATTACGCGGAAATCGAGATCAACGAGCTGCGCGATGCGGGACCGGCGGCATGGCGAAAGCTGAAACTCGAGCCGGGCGCGACAGTGGTCCTGTTGGATGCGGCGGGCAAGCAATTCACGTCGCAGCAGTTCGCGCGCTGGCTGGGCGACTTGCGCGATCGTGGGACGCGCGAGCTTGTTTTTCTGTGTGGCGATGCGGAAGGATTTCCGCAAGAACTTCGGGCCAGTGCCGCGCAGAAAATCTCGCTCTCGACGCTCACGATGCCGCACGAATTCGCGCGCGTCGTTCTGGCTGAGCAGATCTATCGCGCATTTGCAATTCTGGCGGGCCACCCCTATCCGAAGTAGGCGAACTTCTGTAAGAATATCAGCGCTATGACGACAAAGATTGCACATGACGCAGGCGCTCCGACAGCATCGGTGGAGCTGATGATCACGCGGCCGCTGCCGGATTACGATCTGGAAAAAGTGGAAGCGCCAATTCCGCGGGATGTGGACCCGATGCTGGCGTCGCAGGGATTCAAGGACCTGCTGGATGAGGCGCGCGCAATTCTGGAGAAAGAGATGACCGGAGGCGGCCTGGAAATCGCGCAGCTTACCGGTGCGATTTGCCACGACCGCAATGTGCATCGGCCTGGCATCTGGCTCGTCTTATGCGAGCGCGGCGCGAAGGGCGAGATGTCGGCAACCGCAAGGCAGCAGGTGGCAGGTCTCGCGGAAAAATTGAGGGTTTCTTTCGGTCTTTCCTGAGAGCAATTCAAAAACAAAGACCACCGCAGAGACGCAGAGGGCGCCGAGAACAACCGGACGCGGCGGCAACTTTCTCTTCTCCGCTTACTCTGCGCCTCTGCGGTGAGTACGGCTGGTTCAAAAGCCGGATCGCATCACTCAATCGTTACTTTTTCTCTGTGATGGCAATCGAAGCACGCGTCGTTTCCCAATCGAGGCGCATGGTGCACGTGCCGCCCGCATGGTCGAACGCGATAGTGAAATTTTCGACGGCCGAAGGAAGCTTGGACACTTTCATGTCCATGCGCGCGAAATCGTCCGCTTCGCCGGGATAGGGGATACCCCACTCGCCGGTCTTCTTGCTGATGATAAGTGTCCATTTGTCCGTGTTCGGGACGGTGAAAATTGTGTAGCTCCCTGCAGGGACCGTCTTGCTGCCAACGGTCAGGTCGGTGGTGGTGACGAATGTGGTGGCTTCATTTGCGCCGGCGCGCCACACTTTCCCGAGCGGGACCAACTCGCCATAAATCTTGCGGCCGTTCATACGCGGGCTTGAGTAGTCCACGGTAATGGTCTTGCCCTCGGCGAATTTGCAACTGGTGCTGGCCGGGGGACTGGGGCGCTTGCTCTTGTCCTGCTGAGCCAGCGCGGAATGGGTGAGCAAGGCGATGCCCAGAAGAAGGGCAAGAAAGCAGGCAATACGTTTCTGCATATTTTTCTCCTTGTTGTGGAACGTTGCACCACTTAGACGCAGGCCAGCGACACTACGATAGCCCAATTTTCGGCGGATTCCACCGGGACAAGCGAGCGCTTGCGCTGCTTCTTGACGTTTCGGCGGGGTGCGGCGACACTTGTGAATTGTCTTTGCGGGGCGCGAGCGGATGCCGGAAGGTAAAGGACTGCTGATTGTTTATACCGGGCCGGGCAAGGGCAAGACGACCTGCGCGCTCGGCACGGCCTTTCGCGCCGTGGGGCAAGGGTTGCGGGTGCTGATGGTGCAATTCATCAAGGGGTCGTGGCACTACGGTGAATTGGACGCCGCGAAGATGCTGGGCGACGACAAATTCGAAATCCGGCCGATGGGCCGGGGATTCGTGAAGGTCGGCGGCGCGGAAACGGACCCGGAAGACGTACGGATGTGCGAGCAGGCCTGGGAGTACGGGCGGCAGCAAATTTACAGCGAGAAATACGATCTCGTGGTGCTGGATGAGATCAATTACGTAATCAGCTACAAGATGCTGGACGCAGACCGCGTGGTGGATGCGCTCGAAAAGCGGCCGGAGCGCGTGCACGTGATCTGCACGGGGCGGAACGCTCACCCCAGACTCGTGGAAGCGGCCGACCTGGTGACAGAGATGCGCGAGGTGAAACATCCCTACACCAAGGGGATCCTGGCACAGCGGGGAATTGATTATTAGCCATGGCCTGGTTCAAGAGAGACAGAAGACCAATTGAGAATCCCACGCCGGTCGAGGAGCGGCGCGTCCGCACCGAAGGGATGTGGACAAAGTGCAGCGCCTGTCGCGCCATCATCTGGAAAAAGGATCTCGAAGCGAATTGGGAAGTCTGCCCCAAGTGCGAGCATCATTTCCGGCTGGGCGCGCGGCGGCGGCTGGAGCTGCTGCTGGATGACGAGCAATACATCGAGCACGACGCCGAGCTGGCTTCGAGCGATCCACTCAAGTTTTCCGACACCAAGCCCTATGCACAACGGCTGAAAGATGCCCAGCACAAGCTGGGCATGAAGGATGCAATCCTGACCGCTGAAGGACGGCTGAATGGGCGGCCGGTGATTTGCTGCTCGATGGAATTTGGATTTATCGGCGGCTCGATGGGGGCGGTGGTGGGCGAAAAGGTGGCACGGGCGATCGAGCGCTCATTGGCGCAAAAGGTGCCGCTGATTATCGTGTCGTGTTCGGGCGGCGCGCGGATGATGGAAGGGGTCGTCAGCCTGATGCAGCTTGCCAAAGTGTCGGCGGCGCTCGGACGGCTGGATGAAGCCCGCGTGCCATTTATTTCCCTGCTGACCGATCCGACCACCGGCGGCGTCACGGCTAGTTTCGCAATGCTGGGCGATCTGAATATTGCCGAGCCCGGCGCGCTGATTGGATTTGCCGGGCCGCGCGTGATCGAGCAGACCATCCGCCAGAAACTGCCCGAAGGCTTTCAGACCGCCGAATTTCTCCTCGAGCACGGCTTCCTCGACGCCGTGGTTCCCCGCAAAGAATTGAAGCCCTACATCGGTCAGGCTCTCGACTTTTTTCTGGGATAGCCCAGCCGCAATCCATAAGGCAGGGAAATTTACATGCCGGATCAGCATCGATTCAAGCAATGGGTCGCCGACGAAGCCGTCGAGAGCCTGATGAGCCACAGAGTCGGCAACCGAACGCGCGAGGCTGAACCAGTGGCTGCCGCATGAACTACGAAGAATCCGTCCGCTCACTCATGGCCCTTGGAAGGGAGCTCGCAGCGCCGCAGCAGGCGCGTGTGCAGAAATTCGGCCTCGAGAACATCACGATTCTCACCGCTGAGCTGGGCAATCCACACTGCGCCGTACCGTGTGTCCACATTGCCGGAACGAACGGCAAGGGTTCAACAGCGGCAATGCTCGAATCAATCTTGCGCGCCGCCGGACTGCGCACCGGCCTTTACACTTCTCCGCATCTCGAGCGGATCAACGAGCGCATCCGCATCAACGGCGAAGACATATCGGACGAGTCCTTTGCCGCGGCGTGGACTCGAGTGCGAGCTTCGATTGAATCGCTGGTGGCGGCGGGAAAACTGGTCGCGCATCCGACCTACTTCGAATGCCTGACGGCTATGGCGTTCATTGCCTTCGCGGAGCAGCGTGTGGATTTCGCGGTCTATGAAGTCGGCCTAGGTGGTCGGCTGGATGCTACGAACATCGTGAATCCAGAAGTGGCCATCATCACGCCGGTTGATTTCGATCACGAGAATTTTCTGGGCCATTCGATTGAAGAGATCGCCGGGGAGAAAGCTGGAATCATCAAACCGGGCACGTGGGTGGTCAGTTCGAGCGAGCGGCCGGAAGCGCGCAGCGTGATTGCGCGGCGGTGCGCGGAGCTTGGTACTCGCCTGGTCGAGGTGGACCATGCCTGGCAAATCGAAAGCGTCCGTGCTTCCGACGGCTGTTATAGCGCTGCCGTGGCCTCCTCTGATTTCCGGAAGAGAATTACGATCGAGCCCGCGCTGCCGGGCCGCTTCCAGATTCGCAATGCGTTGGCCGCGGCCACGGTTGCCTGCCTGCTGGCGGAGCGCGGGTTCCCGATGAATGATGAAGCGATTGTGCGCGGCATCGCCACGGTCCGCTGGCCGGGGCGACTCGAGCAGCTTTCGGTTCAACCTGCTCTCTACCTCGATGGAACGCACAATCCAGCCGGGGCGAGAGAGTTATTGAAATTCTGGGAAGAGAATTTTGAAGGTCGCCGCATTCTGCTTGTCTACGGGGCCATGCGCGACAAGGCCGTGGATGAAATCGCCGGCTTGCTGTTTCCGCGGGCGGACAGCGTGATCCTGACGGAGCCGCGCCAGCCGCGTGTGATATCTGCGTCACTGCTCGCCGAAATTACCGGCCACCTCGCGGTGCAATCCACTGTGGTGCCAGATCCAGATGAGGCGTTGGAGCACGCATTGGGTATGGCCGGCCCTGAGGACGCCATTTTTGCAACGGGCTCGCTCTATCTTGTGGGCGACCTGCGCGGTTACTGGTCGAAGCGCCGGGGCAAGGCGACTCCTTCGGCGGCCAAGGCGAGTTCCTGACCCCGTTTCGCTAACCTTGAGATTTTCCTGTAAGCCTCAATGCCTCCTAATTATTGAAGAAATGTGCGAAATCACGAATTTCGCACATGAAATGTCCCATTTTGCGAATCCCGTGCGGTGTTTCCTTCCCGGACTCGAACGCGCTCTTCCCGCGCTCGAACACAGCTAGCAGGTTTTGCGGAGAGGTTGTTACCAAGTTGAAACTTTTGAGGCATTTTCCGCGTTTAATAACATGTGGCCGGGCAGCCAAATTGCAGATTCTGCGTCTAAGTAAGTGAGCGGGAGGGCCCTATGACGCGCGAGGAGAGACGACAAAAATTGGAATCATTCGGGTGCGCGCCCGCTTTACTGTCCACTGCGCTGCGCCGATTCCCGAAAAAAATGTGGCTGTACAAGCCGACGCCGGAGCGGTGGAGCATCCACGAAACGATTCTGCATCTCGCGGACAGCGAGGCAAGCGCCTACGTTCGATGCCGCGGCTTCATAGCTGAGCCGGGTAGCGCGGTGCAGCAATTTGATGCTGCGCGCTGGGCGGGTTCGCTCGGCTATTACCATCAGAGCACGCGTGAGGCGCTGGAGATCATCCGCCGCCTGCGGAAGATGACCTACCAATTGCTTTTTACGCTGCCGGAGCCGGTGTGGCTGCACCGGGCAAATCGTCCTGGTGAGGGCAGTATGACCCTTGAGGATTGGGTCGAGCACCAGGAACGCCACATCCCTCATCATATTGAGCAGATGAAGCAGAACTTCGAAATCTGGCTGCAGACGCACCCGCCTCGGAAGCCGGCCACGCCTTCGCCGAGGCCGAGTGTTCCCTCTCGGATGTTTCCAATCAGCGCGGAGATTTAATTCTGCACTGCCCCGCAAACCGCAAGCACGCCGAGGCGTGTCCGAGCCTGCGGGAGATTTCGTGACATACTCGACCGGCGCCCGACTCTCAATCAAGGGAACACGATGAATTTTCTCAATTCAAAGGTTTGTCCTGGGTTGCCGGGGCTGGGCGGCGGTGGTAGGATGGGCAATCCATGAGCGCTGAAATCAGCCACAAATCGCGCGTAGGTATCCCGTATCGCACACGGAAAGAAGAACTTAAGGGCGAGTGCGCAAAATACGATAAATACATGCTGGCAGTTCGCAGCGCCAGAGGAGAGCCTGTCGAAATCTCGCTGGGTCTGCCGTCAAACGAACTGAGGAAGCTGGCACAGACACTTGACGCCGTCGTTCTTCCCGGCAGCCCTGCCGACGTTGAACCATCGCTCTATCATGCCGGGCGCCACCCAAAGTGCAACGAGGCGGACCGGGACCGCGAACGAACGGATTTCGCGCTACTGGATCATGCATTTACGGAACACAAGCCGGTGCTCGCAATCTGCTATGGCGTTCAAAGCCTGAATGTATTTCTCGGCGGCTCGCTGATCCAGGATATCCCCAGCGAAGTGCGCACGCAGATCCGGCATCCCTGGACCGGCCGGGATCAGGGCGTTCCAGAACCTTTTCATGCCGTACACTTTGAACCGGGAACGCGCTTGGCGAAGCTAGCCGGAGCGGGCGAGGCGACCGTGAATAGTTCGCACCACCAATCGATCCTCGAAGCGGGGCGCAATCTGAGAATTGTGGCGCGCGCAGCGGATGGTGTGATTGAAGGGGTGGAATGGACCGGGGATGCGCACTGGGTCACTGGCGTTCAGTGGCATCCCGAGCGGATGGCCGAAACGGACTCGCTGGCGCAGGTATTGTTCCGCGACCTGGTTGCGGCGGCCCGCAGAGCCCCCGTAAGGGCGTAAGGATCCGTAATTCCGAGGGCCGGCTAGCATTCAGCTTCTGATTTTTTCCTGCAATCAATTCTTGATTCTTAGAGAGCGGCATTCCTCCTGGGGGAAATATGATTTCGCTGGCGGGCAAGGCAGCACTGGTGACGGGCGGGTCGCGGGGCATCGGCGCAGCGACGGTGAAACTGTTCGCGCAGGCCGGCGCGGACGTGGTGTTCAACTATCATCGCAATCGCGAAGCGGCCACGCAGGTGGAGCAGGAGGCGCGGAAGCACGGGACGCGCGTCGAATCGCTCAGAGCAGACCTGGGGAAAATGGCTGACGCCAAGAAACTTGTCGAATTCACGCACGAGCGCCTGGGACGCCTGGACATTCTTGTGGCCAACGCCGGGATCTGGAACGAAGCGGACAGACCGATTGAAAAGCTGAGCGAGCGCGAGTGGGACGAAATGGTGCGCGTGAATTTAAAGAGCGTCTATGCCGTGATTCACTACGCCGTGCCGCACATGATCGTGCAGCGAGGAGGCCGCATCGTGGCGATCAGTTCGACGGCAGGACAGCGCGGCGAAGCATTTCACACGCACTACGGCGCAACGAAGGGCGCGATCATCAGCTTCGTGAAGGGCCTTGCAACCGAGCTCGCGCGGCACAATATTCTGGTGAACTGCGTGGCACCGGGCTGGGTGGATACGGATATGTCCGCGTCGGTGTTGCGGCAGAAGAGCGGACTGAAATGGGCGAGCGCTGCGATTCCGCTAAAACGTCCGGCGACGGCGGAAGAAATTGCCGGGCCGATCCTTTTCGCGGCGTCCGATCTGGCAACCTTCATCACCGGCGAAGTAATCAATGTAAACGGAGGAGCGATTCTGTGCGGATGACATGGCGCGTGCTTTTGTCAGCAATTTTATTCGCCGGGACATGGATTGCGGGCGCTCCGCGAGCAGCCGCGCAGGATTCGGACCAGTTGATGCCGGAGGAGAGCGCCGCCAAAGCCAAGGAGATTTTGCAGCAGGCGGTTCAGGCGCTGGGAGGCTCTGCCTACGTGAACGTCCACGACGTGACCTGCACGCTGCGGTACGGCCAGTTCGGCCATTCCGGCGACCTGAACGGCTTCGCTACACTTATTGATTATTCGATTCCGCCGTACAAAGATCGGACCGAAAATCTCCCCAAACGAAATTTGATTCAGGTCATGAACGGAGACAAAGGCTGGGTCCTCGACCGCGGCGGCGTCTCGGAGGCGAGCGAAGTGGATATTGCGCAGTTTCAAGACGACGTTCGAAAAGACATCGACAATATCCTGCGCCATCGGCTGAAAGAGCCGGGCATGATCTTCCGTTACGGCGGACCGGACGTCGTGGATTTGAAGGAAGCAGACTGGGTCGAGTTGGTGGACAGCGAGGACCGCACGGTGCGCGTTGCGATTGCGAAGTCCACCCATCTCCCGATCCGCAAGGTGGTCGTCTCGCGCGATTCCGCTTCGCGCACGAAAAGGGATGAGCTCGAGTACTACTCGAATTATCACCCGATCAGCGGGATCGAGACGCCTTACCAAATTACACGCGAGCGCAACGGGATGAAGGTGTATCAAGCCTTCTTCGACAAGTGCGAATACAACACGAATCTTTCTGAATCGCTTTTCACGAAACAATCCCTCGAGGAGAGGTGGGCGAAGGTCGGCAAGAAAGACAAGAAGAAGGACAAAGACAAAGATAGGAACTAGCGCTGGTCAGAATCCCCTCCTCCCATTGGTGAAGAGCATATTGCATCCATGAAGCCGTATCCTCCCTGCAAGCCTGCCAACTGAATTTCTCCGTGTTACTGCGACTCGGTGGCCGATTTCGCGCCGTGCGGGGTATAATCATCTGATGGCAACAACGCGAAAAAGTGAACGGATGCACGGCACCACGGTGCTGTGTGTGCGCCGGGACAACAAAGTGGTGCTGGCTGCCGACGGGCAAGTGACGCTGGGCGAAGGCGTGATCAAGCACAGCGCAAAAAAGACGCGGCGTCTCTTTAACGACAAAATTGTCGCGGGATTTGCGGGAAGCACGGCGGACGCGCTCTCGCTCTTCGGGCGGTTTGAAGGAAAGTTGCAGGAGTATCACGGCAATCTGCCGCGTGCAGCCGTCGAGCTGGCGAAGGAGTGGCGGACAGACCGTTCGCTGCGCCATCTCGACGCGCTGCTAATCGTGGCTGATGCAAAGTCCACATTTCTGCTTTCGGGCAATGGCGACGTGATTGAGCCGGATGACGGCATCTGCGCGATCGGTTCAGGCGGGCCCTATGCGCTGGCGGCCGCGCGGGCGCTTGCGAAATTCAC
This sequence comes from Terriglobia bacterium, assembly GCA_041493845.1. Lineage (GTDB taxonomy): Bacteria > Acidobacteriota > Terriglobia > Acidiferrales > UBA7541 > Palsa-295. The sequence goes on from JBGPZR010000020.1 coordinate 9,280, forward strand.
CAAGCTGGCCGCAAAAGATATCGCCCAGGAGGCCATGCGCATCGCCAGCGAAATCTGCATCTTCACGAACGCCAATTTCAGCATCGAAGAGTTATGACCGGGAAGTCGGAGAAAGACATGGTGATCTATTTGACCGGAGAATCGCAGGCAGCGGAGCCCGAGCCGCTACCCTCGTTTGACGAGCTGACGCCGCGGGAAATCGTCGTCGAGCTCGATAAGTACATCGTGGGGCAGAATGCGGCGAAAAAAGCAGTGGCGATTGCGCTGCGCAATCGCGTTCGCCGGCAGAAGCTCCCGCCCGAGCTGGCTGAAGAGATCCTTCCGAAGAATATCCTGATGATCGGGCCGACCGGAGTGGGCAAGACGGAAATCGCACGCCGGCTGGCACGGTTGGCCGGTTGCCCCTTCGTGAAAGTGGAGGCATCGAAGTACACCGAAGTGGGGTACGTGGGACGCGACGTGGAATCTATGGTGCGCGACCTGGTGGAGACTTCGATTGACATGGTGCGCGAAGAAAAGCTCGACGAAGTGGCCGAGCGCGCGGAACAATCCGCCGAGGAGCGCTTGCTGGATTTACTGCTGCCGTCGTCACCCATGCCTGCGGATGCGAATGCGGCTGCGGAAGCGGCGCGGCGCGAACAGGCGCAGCGCACGCGCGATAAGCTGCGCGCCCAACTCCGGGAGGGAAAACTCGACCAGCGCCTGGTAGAAGTGGAAGTGCGCGAACGCGCCATGCCCGCATTTGAAATCATCACCAACCAGGGCGTCGAAGAAATGGACATCAACGTCAAGGACATGCTCTCCGGCTTCTTCGGCCAGCAGAAAAAGAAGCGCAAGATGACGGTAGCCGAGGCCTTCGATTACTTGATTCAGGAAGAAGAAAGCCGGTTGATTGACATGGACCAGGTGACGCGCATCGCTGTGGACCGCGTGGAGCAGATGGGGATTCTTTTTATCGACGAGATCGACAAGATTGCGGGGCGCGAGACCGGGCACGGCCCGGACGTTTCGCGCGAAGGCGTGCAGCGCGACATCCTGCCGATCGTGGAAGGCACGACGGTGAACACGCGCTACGGGATGGTGCGCACGGACCATATTTTGTTTATCGCTGCGGGCGCGTTCCACACCACGAAGCCTTCGGACCTGATCCCGGAGCTGCAGGGGCGCTTCCCGATTCGAGTCGAACTCAGCTCGCTCTCCGAAGACGATTTCATCCGCATCCTCACGGAACCGAAGAACGCGCTCATCAAGCAATATACGGCGCTGCTCGACACGGAAGGGCTGAAGCTGACGTTCACCGAAGATTCGATCACCACGATCGCGCGCTTCGCCGCCAAAGTGAATGAACACACCGAAAATATCGGTGCGCGCCGCCTGCACACGATTCTCGAAAAAGTGCTCGAAGAAATTTCGTTCGAAGCGCCCGAAATGAAGAAGAAGACGGTGAAAGTGGATGGCGCCTACGTCCAGAAGCAGCTTGCAAATATCGTCAAAGACCAGGATTTGAGCCGCTACATTTTATAGAAAATTGAAGATGGAAAATCGAAAAGGGGCACGAGCGTCGGAGCCTGCTCGAAATCGACCAACTTCACACACGATTCCCCGCTTTCCCTTTTCCATTTTTCTGGTTTCAATCCTTCTGGGCGGCTGCGCTGCCCCTGCTGAGCCGCTGGAGCGAAAGGCGCCGGTACCGAAAGCAGTGACGGATCTTGCCGCCGTGCAGGCGGGCAATGACGTCGTCCTCCGATTCACCCTGCCGAAAGAAACGGTTGACCGCCGCCCGCTCAAGCAGTTGCCGGCGATTGAGATTTATCGGGTGATTCGGCCCGCTGCGCCAGCCACTCCTGCAGTTCCCGCTGTTTCTCCGGCGCCGCGCCTGACCCTGACTATTCCGTCCGCGATGGTGGGCCAGTATTCCGATCAGGGGCATATCCGCGCTGTTGATTCCCTAAAGGCTGAAGATTTCCGGCCGAACGAGGAGAGCGTGGCGGAGTACATAGTTCGAACGCGGGCCTCGGCCAAGAAGGAGTCTGCGGATTCGAATTCTGCCATATTGCGCATTTATCCTGCGGCGGACCCCATCGCGGACTTGAGAGTGGAAAACACGCCTTCGGGCGTCGTGCTCAACTGGACGCCGCCTCAGAAGACACTGGTCGGCGCGGCGCCAACCATTGCGAAGTATCACGTGTATCGCGCGGAGCTCGACACGGCGGGCACAGCGGCCACGAATGAGGGGCAGAATCCGAAACCGAAGACGCCGCTGCTGAAAATTGGCGAAAGCGAATCCGCGACGTATCGGGACACGCTGGCCGAACTGGGGAAGACATACATTTATTCGGTTCGGAGCGTCGCGCAATACCCGAACGCGTTGATCGAGTCCGGCGATTCGAACATGGTCAAGTTAACACCCAAGGATACATTCCCGCCGGCAGCGCCGCAGGGGCTTGTGGTTGTGTTCGTTCCCGCTGTCGGCGAGGCGCCCGCGCATATCGACCTTTCCTGGGCCATTAATTCTGAAACCGATATCGCCGGTTACAACGTCTATCGAAGTGAGCAGGAGAGCGCATCTGGAACGCGCCTGAACCTGGAGTTGTTGCTTACTCCTGCGTTTCGCGATATGAATGCGGTACCCGGCCGCCGTTACCTCTACACAGTTACCGCGGTGGACCGCTCCGGCAATGAAAGCCCTGCCAGTGCGGCTGTACCCGGCGGCGTCCCGGCAGAGAGCCAACCGGCGCCATGACCGAACCTTCAACGAGATCGAAAGCGAACCACCTGCAGGACGGCAGCCCAGCGCTGCACACGGGACTCTACACCGGTGCGCTGCTGGTGGTGGTAATGGCCGGCACCCTGGTTGCGGCGAACCGAATCCCCGGCCTGGAGCGCTATGCTCTCGAGAGAAATGCTGCTTCCTACGGCCTGTTCGTGATGCTCATGCTGATTCCTGTGTGCCGGTTCCTGAACCGCCCGATTCAAATGTTCACTTCGGCGATGATCGGTTGGGTGATGTTCGTGGTCGCCTACGACATCGCCGGAATCTACTTTCAAAATTTGTTTGAATCGCTCCGCCACACGCCGTTCGCAGCGCTGGTCGAAGGAGCCGTGGTGTACGGCGTGTTCGCAGTCGGCTCGTGGGTGGGCGCGATGATCCTCCACGCGCGAACGCATCCGATTGCTTCGCGACGCAGACGGACTGATCACGTGGCCCACCACCACCAATGAAGCTCTGCCGGTTCCAGCCACTCGAATTCTCCGCGAAAGACGTGGGCCGATCGAGGCATGAGGTTCACCCCGAGCCCCGCAGCGGCATCATTGAAGGCAAAACGGTTTGGGAAATATCGGGCGAATTGTGGGGCCCGCGCGAGCGCACCGGACATTCCTGGCCGCTCGAGACTGTGAAATTGCTGCCGCCGTCGGCGCCCAGCAAAATCGTGTGCGTGGGGAAGAATTATGTGAACCACGCCGCGGAAATGGGCGGGCCCCCGCCAAAAGAGCCGATCCTCTTTCTGAAGCCGCCCTCGTCGATCAACGCCCCGGAAGATCCTGTGATCCTGCCGGCCATTTCGCATCGCGTGGATTACGAAGGTGAAATCGCGGTTGTAATTGGCCGCCGCTGCCGTCACCTGCGCGCGAACGAAGACGTGGGCCCGTACATTCTTGGCTACACCTGCTTCAACGATGTCACTGCGCGCGACCTGCAGAAACTCGATGGCCAGTGGACGCGCGGAA
>JBGPZR010000417.1:0-2426 GCA_041493845.1 Terriglobia bacterium
ATATGAGCATCTTCATCAACTTCGAAGAGCAGCCGGACCTTCCCGAAGAAGTGGTAGAGAACTACAGCGACCCACGCTTGGAATTTCTCGACCGCTCGGTGGAAGAGCTCGAGCTTTCCGTGCGCTCCTACAATTGCCTGAAGAACGCGAACATTCAGAACTTGCGCGAACTGGTGCAGAAGACCGAATCCGAAATGCTCAAGACGAAGAATTTTGGCCGCAAGTCACTGAACGAGATCAAGGACATCCTGCTGAAGATGGGCCTCAGCCTGGGGATGAAGTTCGATGAGCACGGCCGCATTATCTGGCCGCCGCTGCCGAGCCAGACGGCCCCGCCACCCGCGGAGGAGACCACGGCTCTGTAGTCCACGAGGGGCCACGGAACGCGAACATGAGACACCTCATATCAGGCCACAAACTGGGACGCAATCCGGCGCATCGCCGCGCGACGCTGCGCAATCTGGTGACCAACCTCATCGAGAAGGAGCGCATTCAGACCACTCTTCTCCGCGCCAAAGCGGCTCGCCCGCTTGCCGAACGCTTGATCACACTCGGCAAGCGCGATTCGCTCCACGCGCGGCGGCAGGCTGCGTCCTTCCTCCAGACTCCGAACGCGACGAAGAAGCTCTTCGCCGATCTCGCCCCGCGGTTCGCGGATCGCCCCGGCGGCTACACGCGCATCATCCGCGTTGGCTGGCGTATCGGCGACGGCGCCGAGCTTGCCATCCTCGAATTCATCGGCTCGGAGCTGAAGAAGAAAGATAAGAAGCAGAAGAAACAAAAGGTCGAAGAGGCACCGGAAGAGAAAGAAGTCGCAGCACAGAAGTAAAGCCCGGCAAGGAAATCGCAAAAGGCCCGCTCCGATTCGTCGGGGCGGGCCTTCTTTTTCGCCCTTGTAGCGGCGGCCTTCAGGCCGGCGGGTTGCTTTGACTGCGCAGCGCTGCCTTGCTTTGTAATCCCAAATGGCCGACGCCTTTCTCGGCCCCGAGTCCAAGGATCTCTCTTTCGTCGCACTCACGCCCCGGACGTCTTCTCCCTTTGCCGCGCGCGCACATCACCCCAGAGCATGAAAAGTGCCACGACCAGTTGCGCTGCCACGCCGCCCGCTGTGTCGAGCAGCACGTCCAAGACGGCTGCTTCTCTCCCTGGTACGAACGACTGATGAAACTCGTCGAGCGCGGCGTAACCTGCCACGATCCCGATGGCAACCAGGGCCCATCCGATATGCGCCTCTTTTCGTCCGGCGCGTATTCCGCGCAGCACCAGCAGGCTCAAAACGAAGTATTCGACGAAGTGGGGGCACTTGCGGATCAGGTGATGGAGCTCAGAAATAGTTTCTGGCGAGGCATGCGGCAGAAGCCAGCGAAGAAGCGGAATGATGATCACCGAAGTGTGATCGGAACTGAAGGCCCCCGTGGAAAAAGAAGCGATCAGTACAGCCCAGATCAGCGCCGGCCACCAAAGCTTCAGCCAGCGCATTTATCTGGCCGGCACTATGGGGCGGAGCCTGAGCACCCCCCATTCGTTCGCTTGGAATCGCCCCATCACTCGATCCGGTAGTTCGGCGCTTCCCGCGTGATGATCACGTCGTGGACGTGGCTCTCGCGCAGCCCGGCGGACGAAATCCGGATGAATCGGCTCCGTTCCTGGAGCTCCTTCAAATTCGCAGTGCCGCAATAGCCCATGCCGCTGCGCAGACCGCCGACGAGTTGGTCCACCAGCGCCGAGAGCGGCCCTTTGTGGGTCACCTGGCCCTCAATTCCCTCGGGGACAGATTTTCCGCGGTCAGCAAATTCCTGCGAGTAGCGGTCGGCGGATCCCGCTTCCATCGCGCCAATCGAGCCCATGCCTCGGTAAGATTTGAACGTGCGGCCCTGATACAGGATGGTCTCGCCCGGTGATTCCTCGGTGCCGGCAAAGAGCCCGCCAATCATCACGGCGGCTGCCCCGGCGGCGATCGCCTTGGTGATGTCGCCTGAAAACTTGATGCCGCCATCGGCGAGGATAGGCACGCCCGTACCCTTCGCAGCGCGCGCAGATTCCAGGATGGCGGTGATTTGCGGCACGCCTGCGCCCGTGACCACGCGCGTTGTGCAGATCGAGCCCGGCCCCATCCCCACTTTGATCCCGTCAATTCCGAGCGCGATCAAATCACGCGTACCCTCGGCGGTCGCGACGTTGCCGGCCAGGAGCTGCATCTCCGGGAACTTGCGCTTTACTTCACGAATCGCTTCCATCACGCGAGTGGTATGGCCGTGCGCCGTGTCAATCGCGAGCACGTCCACCTTTTCGCGCGCAAGCTCCTGCGCGCGTTCCAGGTAGTCGCCGGTCGCACCGATGGCTGCGCCCACCCGCAACCTCCCCTGCTCGTCTTTGGTGGCGTTGGGGAACTCAATTTTCTTCTGGATGTCTTTGACGGTGATCAG